>JBDSAK010000259.1:0-22120 GCA_039922195.1 Mycobacteriales bacterium | reverse complement strand
TGGATGCCGCCGTGGGGCACCGACAAGATCACCGAAGATGGGCGCGACCAGATGCGGGCGCTCGGTTTCAACGTCTGATCAACCGCCGCCGCACCGTGTCAGGCGGCCGGCTGCCGGCTGCCGGAGTGAACTGACCGATCGCGACGAGATTCGCGCGATCGTGAGCGTGGCGATTCACGGTCATAGGTCATTTCACTGGGGTGGGGACCCGTAGACTTGGCGGATGTCTCCGTTGTTGTTGTGACTCGCGATGCACGCCGACGTCCGACGACACACCCATGAACTCTCGGAGACCTCACCACGATGCTCACCATCACCGATCTCGAACTGCGCGCTGGCCCGCGGGTGCTCATGCAGCAGGTCACGTATCAAGTCGCGCCCGGCGACCGGATCGGCCTGGTCGGCCGAAACGGCGCGGGCAAGACGACGATGCTCAAGGTGCTCGCCGGGGACGCTCTTCCGGCCGGTGGCACCGTGGCGCGCAAGGGCGAGATCGGCTACCTGCCGCAGGACCCGCGCAGCGTCGACCTCGAGCAGCTGGCACGGGATCGCATCCTGTCTGCGCGGGGCCTGGACGACATCATCACCCGCATGCGCGAATGCGAGGGCGCCATGGCGTCCGCCGACGACGAGACTCGCGATGACGCGATGCATCGCTACGGAAAGCTCGAGGAGCGCTTCCAGTCGCTCGGTGGCTACGCGGTCGAGTCCGAGGCAGCGACCATCACGTCATCGCTCGGACTGCCCGACCGCGCGCTGACGCAGCCGCTGGGCACACTCTCCGGAGGACAGCGCCGGCGGGTCGAGTTGGCTCGCATCTTGTTCTCCGGCGCGCAGACCCTGCTTCTCGACGAGCCGACCAACCACCTCGACGCGGATTCTGTCGGCTGGCTGCGTGACTTCCTGCGCGCGCACAAGGGCGGACTCATGGTGGTCAGTCACGACGTCGAGCTACTCGACACGGTCGTCAACCGGGTGCTGCATCTCGATGCCAACCGCGCCGAGGTCGACATCTACAACGTCGGCTGGAAGACCTACCTCGGGCAACGTGAGTCCGACGAACGCCGCCGCAAGCGCGAGCGCACGAACGCCGAAGCCAAAGCGACCCAGCTGAAGTCGCAGGCCGACAAGATGCGGGCCAAGGCGACCAAGGCAAAGGCGGCGCAGGGGATGGATCGGCGTGCCGAACGGCTGCTCGCGGGTCTGGAGAAGGTCAGAGCGCACGACAAGACGGTGCGGGTGCGTTTCCCCGACCCGGCACCGTGCGGCAAGACGCCCCTGTTCGCCAAGGAGCTCTCGAAGTCCTACGGCTCGCTGGAGATCTTCACCGACGTCGACCTAGCCATCGACCGTGGTTCGCGAGTCGTCATCCTGGGCCTGAATGGAGCCGGCAAGACCACGCTGCTCCGGCTGCTCGCCGGCATCGAGCCGAGCGACACCGGCGAGGTGATCCCGGGACACGGCCTACGGCTCGGGTATTACGCGCAGGAGCACGAGACCATCGATCCAGAGCGCACCGTGCTGGAGCACATGCGCTCGGCGGCACCCGAAACGCAGGAGCCCGCGCTGCGCAAGATTCTCGGCGCGTTCCTGTTCTCGGGGGACACTGTGCACCAGCCGGCGGGAACGCTGTCCGGCGGCGAGAAGACCCGGCTCGCGCTGGCGGGACTCGTCACCAGCGCCGCCAACGTCCTGCTGCTCGACGAGCCGACCAACAACCTGGATCCGATCAGCCGGGCGGAGGTGCTGAAAGCCATCTCCACGTACACGGGCGCGATCGTTCTGGTGACGCACGCCGAGGGTGCCGTCGACGCGCTCCAGCCGGAGAAGGTCATCCTGCTTCCGGACGGCATCGAGGACACGTGGAGCGCCGACCTGGGCGACCTGGTCGCACTCGCGTAGTCGTTTCGGCGGTACGACCTCACGGCTCACGAAAGATCACTTCACCCGTAGTAAGCCGCGGGATCGTGAGGCATGATCGACACGGGGCGCGCACAGCACAAGCCCTTACCGCTCACTCACTTGCAGTGGAGGATTCCGTGGCGGAAGCGTTGAAGAAGGGCAGCCGGGTCACCGGTACCGAGCGCGACAAGCTCGCAACAGACCTGCGCAAGAAGTATGACTCGGGGTCAAGCATCCGCAGTCTGGCGGAAACATCAGGGCGTTCGTACGGATTCGTGCACAGAATTCTTTCCGAATCCGGCACGACGCTTCGTGGTCGCGGCGGCGCGACGCGCGGCAAATCACGCAAGTAGCGCGCGGCCTTTTTCCCCTTACTCCATAAGGGTTTTCGCGGCAGCTCGTAGCCGCACGTGACTTGCTACGTCGGTTTGCGCGTGACGACGTGCTCGACGTGCTTCCAGAATGTGCTACGTCGTGCGGCGTGTTGTTCCTGCATGTATGGATATAAACCGCCATCATCCGAATGAGGGAAGACATCAGGTCTTCCGAGGTCGAGGAGGTTGCGGTGCCCGCAACGAAGCCGGCGGCTAAGAAAGCTGCCACCAAGAAGTCAGCGGCAAAGCCGGCGAAGAAGTCGGCCGCGAAGAAGCTCGCTGCGAAGAAGCTCGCTGCGAAGAAGACGCCAGCGGCTGCCAAGAAGACCGCCGCGAAGACGCTCGCGACGAAGTCGCCAGCACGTAAGACTGCAGCGAAGAAGGCCCCTGCCAAGAGAAGTAGTGCCGCGAAGAAGACGACCGCGCGAAAGCCGGCCGCCAAGACGACTGCGGCAAAGCGGTCAACGGCAGCGAAGAAGGCGGCTACCACGCGGAAGTCGACCGCCGCCAAGCGGACGACCGCAGCGAAGAAGGCGGCAACCACGCGGAAGTCGACCGCCGCCAAGCGGACGACCGCCGCCAAGAAGGCGGCAACCACGCGGAAGTCGACCGTCGCCAAGCGGACGACCGCCGCCAAGAAGACGACGGCACGCAAGCCGGCGGCTCGTAAGTCCGCGGCCAAGAAGGCGATGTCGTAACTCGGACAGCTCGTGCCGCGATGCGCGGCTCACGACAGGCAGCGGCTCCGCGATGGCGGGGCCGCTGTTCGTTTGCCGGGCCGCTAGATTCGACGGGTGATCGATGGCAGCCGGCTCGTTGAGGCCGGACTTCTCTCCACCCGTTCTGGTGACGTTGTGACCGTCACCTTGAATCGGCCGGAGCGGCTGAATGCGCAAACGCCCGCCATGTGGGCGGCACTGGCCGACATCGGCGCCCAGCTTCCCGGAGACGTTCGCGTCGTCGTTCTTCGCGGGGCGGGGGCCGCCTTCTCCAGCGGCGTGGACGTTGGGCTGTTCGCCGCTTCACCAGCGGGCGAATCGGAGTTGTCGGCTATCGCGTCATTGCCCGAATGGGCAGCGGCCGAGCGCATCTGCGAGTTTCAACGGGCCTTCACCTGGTGGTCGCGGCCTGACGTCATCACGGTGGCAGCGGTACACGGGCACGTGATCGGTGCCGGATTCCAGCTCGCGCTCGCGTGCGATCTGCGCATCGCTGCCGATGACGCGCGGTTCTCGTTGCCGGAGGCGAGCCTGGGCCTGGTACCGGACCTCGGCGGCACCCGCGCGCTGGTGCGTGCCGTGGGCTATGCGCGGGCGCTCGAGATCTGCCTCACCGGGCGCGCGGTCGGCGCGCCCGAAGCACTTGCGCTCGGGCTGGTGAACCTTGTTGTCGGCCTCGATGACCTGGACCCGGCAGTCGACGACTGCGTCGCGGCAATTCTGGCCACGCCGCGCACGACGGCAACCGAGATCAAGGCGCTCCTGAGCGGCGCACTGGGCCGAACGGAGCAGCAGCAACTCGCAGCCGAACGCGAAGCACAGGTCAGACGGCTCAAGGAAGGGCACGGAATCGGCGACTAGTAGAGGTAACGCGGGCACTCCACTGCGCCCGCGGCCGAGCAAGGAGCCCATTCATGCACACCAGAGACTTCTGGCGGGACCTGCCGGGCAGCGATTTCGCCGTCCCGGCCGGCGGTTCCGTCGCCGAGCTCACGCCCGCCCTGCTCGAGCTTCTCGGCTCGGCCGATGCCGAACTGCGCGACGAGGTCGCGTACTACACCCTCGCGACGTGGATCGAGCGTGATCACTACAGCGCGTCCGAGCTGCGCGATATCGCCCACCGGCTCGCGGCGAACTTCGCCGTCGGGATCGGGGACTCGGGGACGCCGTCGGTTCTGTTGCGTTCATTCTCGGCCCTGGTGCTCACCGAGGTCATCGCGCGGGATTCTGTTTCATCGTTCCTCGACGAAACAGAGGTGCATCAGCTGCTCGACCGCTCGCTCGTCTACCTCGCCGCGGAGCAGGACACGCGCGGCTACGTCGACGGCCTCGGCTGGGCGCATGCCGGTGCTCACGCCGCGGATCTGCTGGCTGCCTTCGCTCAGCATCCGCACGTCGGATTGGACCAGCTCGCCCGCGTCCTCGAGGGGATCGCGGCAAAGGTGAAGGCGCCCTCGGACTTCATCTTCATGGACGACGAGGACGAGCGGTTCGCCGCCGCGGTTCTCGACGTACTCGACCGTCGTCTGCTGCCGACCGTTGCCGTCGGTGCCTGGGCAGAGGGCATCGCCAAGCCGCAGCACCGCGACTGGACGACGTCGTTCCGGGAGCGCCGCGAGAACGTCGCCCGGCAGAACGCGCGGAACTTCCTGCGGACGTTCTACTTGCGGCTGACGCTGGCCGACGAGCCGCCCTTCGGCGCCGCCGAGATCGCTGCCCGGGTCGTCTCCGCGCTGCGCTGCATCCCGGCGGTCGCGACCGCGCCGGGGCGCACCGGCCGGGGATCTCGAGAAGTTAGTCGCCTCTAGCTGTTTGCAACGTCCCGCGGGCGGGGATTCATCGTTCAGGACGCAACGGACCCGGACGAGAGGCGGAGAATATGTACATCGGTGGTGGCATTATCGCCCTGATTCTGATCATCCTGCTGCTGCTCTGGCTGTTCTAGAGCGCCTTACCGAACTCGTACCGAGATCGCTACCTGCGGGTAGCGGTCTCGGTACTGTTTTGTGCAGTTAGTGAAAAATCCTCCGGCACGCGATTAGCGTGGGCCTCAAAGCTGCCGATCAGGTAGCAACAGCCCTCGTCGCCAGGAGTGCCCCGTGTCGTCAGCCGAAGCGCCCACCATGCGAGTGGGTGGTCAGGCGCTGGCGGACGGCGTGCTCATGCGCGCAGGCCGCAACTGGGCGGTGGCTCGCGCGGACGGCTCGATCGAAACGGGTCTGCTGCCCCCGCAGCGCCTCGCCGCCGTCCCTCTGGTCAGGGTCCTCACCGGGCTCGTCCCGTCGCTCGTCCGGGGTCTTGGCGCGATGCGCAGCCGCGGTCGGCGCAAGGGCTCCATCCGGGTGCGCTGGTCGCTGCCGATGTTCCTGCTGGTGCCGTTCGTCGTCGACCTGATCATCGGCCGGCTGCTGCCCGGCACGACGAGCGTCTGGTGGCAGGCGGCCGGGCGGACCGTCCTCGCCATGTCGATGCAGCTCGTTGCGTTACGGCTCGTCTTGCCGGCTGCGATGTGGCGCTACCACGGGGCGGAACACAAGGCGGTCGCCGCGTTCGAGGCGGGGGCCGACATCACCGACATCACCGCCGTCATGTCCTTCTCCCGGGTGCATGTGCGCTGCGGCACCAACGTCGTCGCCATTCTGCTGCTGCTGGCGACCATCCCACTGCACGTCAACGTGGCGCTCTCCGCGCTGCTGTGGATCCCGATGCTGGCCGGCGCGGTCGAGTTGGTCTCCGCCGCCGCGAAGTCGCCGCTGCGCCCGGCGAGCCGGCTGGTGCTTGCCGGGGGACGCCTACTGCAACGCTACGTCACCACGTCCGAGCCGACCTACGCCGAGCAGGCGGTGGCGTGTCGCGCGCTCGGTGCCTGTCTCGCGGCGCACCCGGCACACGTGCCCGCGCAGCGCGCCGGGACGACCGCGCTGACGGTCGCCTCCTGAGGGAGCCTCGCCCGGCGGGGTCGCCGAGGGGAAGCAATGTCCGCCCGATGTGGTTCTCTGCTGCACGATGAATCCACAGCAGATGCAGTACATGCGCTCGTTTCGCCCTCATGGCGAGCCGCTCGGCGACACGAAGCTCAAGCCCGGCACCTTTCGCCGCATCGTCGCCTTCGCTGCGCCCTACCGCAGCGAGCTGGCCATCTTCATGGCCATCGTCATCGCCGATGCCGTCATCTCCGTCGCGACCCCGCTGCTGTTCCGCAAGATCATCGACGACGGCGTCGGCGGTCAGGACCCCGCCCTCGTCCGCGACCTGGCGCTCGCCGTGGCTGGACTGGCCATCTTCGACGCCGGGCTTTCACTCGCCCAGCGTTGGTACTCGTCGCGCATCGGTGAGGGTCTGATCTACGACCTGCGATCGCGGGTGTTCGATCATGTGCAACGCATGCCGATCGCGTTCTTCACCCGCACCCAGACCGGTGCGCTCGTCAGCCGGCTCAACAACGACGTCATCGGTGCTCAGCAGGCGTTCACGTCGACCCTGTCCGGAGTTGTGTCCAACGCAATCGCGCTGATGCTCACCGTCGCCGTCATGCTGACGCTGTCCTGGCAGATCACGCTGCTCTCCCTCGTGCTGCTCCCCATCTTCATCCTCCCGGCACGGCGGGTCGGGCTTCGGTTGCAGGAGATCACCCGGGAGGGCATGGCGCTCAACGCGTCGATGAACAACACGATGACCGAGCGGTTCAATGTGTCAGGCGCGCTGCTCGTCAAGCTGTTCGGCCGGCCCGATGGCGAGGCCGCCGACTTCAGCAGCCGCGCGGGACGCGTCCGCGACATCGGGATCAGATCCGCGATGTACGGCCGCACGTTCTTCGTCGCACTGACCCTGGTTGCCTCCCTCGCGACGGCGCTGGTCTACGGGATCGGCGGCACGCTCGCAGCCAACGATGAACTCACCGTGGGCACTCTGGTCGCGCTGGCAGCACTGCTCGGCCGGCTTTACGGCCCGCTCACGGCGCTGTCCAATGTCCGCGTCGACGTCATGACCGCCCTCGTCAGTTTCGAGCGGGTGTTCGAGATACTCGATCTCGCCCCCATGGTCGCCGAGCGGGCCGGCGCCGAGGAATTGCCGCGTTCGGCGTCGACCATCGAGTTCAGCGGGGTGTCCTTCCGCTACCCCAGCGCTTCGGAGGTCTCCCTGGCATCGCTCGAGAGCGTCGCCAAGCTCGACGCACGAGCGGGCCAGCAAGTTCTGCACGACATCACGTTCGAGGCGCGCAGCGGCCAGCTGGTGGCGCTGGTCGGGCCGTCTGGTGCCGGCAAGACGACCATGTCGATGCTGCCGACACGGATGTACGACGTGCAGTCGGGTTCGGTGCGGATCGGCGGCCACGATGTCCGCGACGTGACGCTGCAATCGCTGCGCGACGCGATCGGCGTGGTCACGCAGGACGCGCACATGTTCCACGACACCATCCGCGCCAACCTCACGTACGCCAGTCCCGGCGCGACGGACGAGCAACTGATCGAGGCGTGTCGCGCGGCGCAGATCTGGGAGCTCATCTCGTCGTTGCCGGATCAGCTCGAGACGGTCGTCGGCGACCGCGGCTACCGGCTCAGCGGCGGGGAGAAGCAACGGCTGGCAATCGCGCGGCTGTTGCTCAAGGCGCCCGGCATCGTCATCCTCGACGAGGCCACCGCGCACCTCGACAGTGAGTCCGAGGTGGCGGTGCAGCACGCCTTGAAGTCCGCCTTGGCGGGCCGCACATCACTTGTCATTGCGCACCGCCTGTCGACGGTGCGCGACGCCGACCTGATCCTGGTCGTGGACGAGGGCCGCATCGTCGAGCGGGGGACGCACGCCGAGTTGATCGACACCGGCGGGTTGTACGCCGAGCTCTACCAGACACAGTTCGCGCCGCAACTGCCCGAGGACCCATCGCAGCTGGTGGAGCGCTGACCGACGTCGGCCGGCCGCTAGCCGGCGCCGCCCGCGTCGACGCCGCCCGTCCCGCCCAGTTCGTCCGGGGTTTCGTACGACTCGCCGCTGGTCTGCCGCGGCGGATCGCCGGTCTCCACGTCACCCAGCTCCGCGCCGGGCACCTCGATGTCGACGTCGTCTGCGGGATTGCGCCCAGGCTGCTCGGTCATCGCGTCTCCTCTGCCGGCGGTGCCGACATTACAGACCACGGAGTGCGCCGCCGTCCACGGCGAGCGTGGTACCGGTGATGTACGACGCCGCGGGCGAGAGCAGGAATGCCGCGGCTCGCCCGAACTCCGCCGGTTCGCCGTACCGGCCCAGTGGAATCGCGGCCTGGTTCGCCGCGCGCGCCGCGGCGGCGTCGCCCGAACTCTCGTCGAGGAAGAGTGTGCGGTCGGTGGCGATCCGGCCGGGCAACAAGGCGTTGACGCGGATGCCACGCGAGCCCAGCTCGTCGGCCAGCGTCTTGGCCACCATCGCCAGGCCAGGGCGCAGCCCGTTCGACACCACCAGCCCGCCGATCGGCGTGCGGACCGACGAGGAGAGCACGAAGGCGACGGAGCCGCCGTCGGTCAGCGCCGCTGCAACCGTGCGGGCCAGCCGCACAGCGCCCAGGAAGATCGCATCGAAAGCCTGCCGCCACTGCTCGTCGGTCACCTCGAGTGCCCCGCCCGGAGGAGGCCCGCCGACGCTGATCAGCGCGCCGTCCAGGCGACCCGCGTGCGCGAGGGCGGCGCCGCACAGAGCGTCCGGCAGAGCCGGATCCGCGAGGTCTCCCGGGACGCCGACGGCATGCGCGGCGCCCAGCTCGGCAACCGCATCATCAACGCCGGAAGAGTCGCGCGCCGACAACACCACGTGCGCGCCCTCGTCGACGAGTGCGCGGGCGGTAGCAAAGCCCAGTCCCCGGCTCGCACCGGTGGCGACGTAGCAACGGCCGTGCAGACCGAGATCCACTTCGATTGCCTCCTGCGAGTCAGGCAGGAAAGGCAATCACCGTCGCCAGCTCCCCGTCCACTTCGTCGTACCGTGCCTGCAGGATGCGCTGCATGTCGGCGGCCGGCATCGGCCGGGCGAAGAAGTAGCCCTGGCCGAGTTCACAGCCGAGCGCCTGCAGCTCGCGCGCCTGCCACGGGTGCTCGATACCCTCGGCGAGCGTCTGCATGTTGAGCGTCCGACCGAGGCCGACGATGGCCTGCGCGAATGCGGACACCGCAGGGTCCTCACCGATGCCGTCCACGAACGGCTTGGCGATCTTGAGGATGTCGATCGGGAGCCGCCGCAGGTAACTCAGCGAGGAGTAGCCGGTGCCGAAGTCGTCCATGGCGATCCGGACTCCGAGGGCGCGCAGCTCGTTGAGTACGCCGATCGTGAACTCCGAATCCTGCAGCATGACGCTCTCGGTGATCTCCAGGATCAGGCTCGACGACCGCAAGCCGGACGCGGTCAGACTGTTAGCAACCATGGAGACGAGACCGGCTTGCTGGAACTGCACGGGGGAGAGATTGACGCTCATCGACATCGGCTCGTCCGGGAAGAGGTCCTGCCAGATGGCCCCCTGGCGGCACGCCTCCTGCAGGACGTAGCGGCCGATCGAGATGATCAGGCCGGTCTCTTCGGCCAGCGAGATGAAGGAGTCCGGATAGACCATTCCGCGATCGGGGCAGTTCCACCGGACCAGTGCTTCGGTAGCCACGAGGCGGCCGCTCACGAGGTCGTGGAAGGGCTGGTAGTGCACGGAGAAGTCGCCCCGTGCAGCCGCGAGCTGCAGGTCGCTCTTCATCTCGTGCCGGCGAACGACCGCCGCCCGCATGCTCGGCTCGAACACCTTGAAGCGACCCTTGCCGTCCGCCTTGGCCATGTACATCGCCAGGTCCGCGTTGCGCAGCAGTTCGTCGGCCGCCCGAACGTCGAGGCTGGTGGCGATACCGACACTCGCGCGCACCAGCACCGACTGGCCCGCGACCTGCACCGGCAGGCGCAACGAGTGCGTCACGCGTGCGGCGACCCGTGCGGCGTCCTCCGGCCCGGCGATGTCCTCCAGCAGCACGGCGAATTCGTCGCCGCCGAGGCGAGCACCCGTGTCGCCGGGACGCAGGCATCCCGAAACGCGTTGCGCGACGGCGATGAGCAGTTGATCGCCGGCGTCGTGGCCGAGGGTGTCGTTGACGGTTTTGAAGTCGTCGAGGTCGATGAACAGCACACCGCAGACGCGTGGTTCCACCTCGATCCGGGCCAGTGCGACTTTGACCCGCTCCGCGAACAGCGCACGGTTGGCCAGTCCAGTCAGTGGATCGTGATACGCCTGGTGCTTGAGCTGGCGCTCCAACTCCTGGAGCGAGGCGAGAGACTGACCGAGGCGACCGTTCTCGAGTGCGATGCTGGCGTGATTGGCCAGCGTCTCGAACAGCCGGATGTCCTGGTGATCGAAGCTCTCGACATCGCCGAGCCGGTTGCCGAGGATGATCAATCCGACGACCCGGGTCTCCCCGCGCAACGCGGCAACCATCGCCTCGTCGAGGCCGCTGGACGTCAGGAAGGCTTCAAGCTCGGGCGGCGCAGGCGAGTGAATGAGCAGTGAGGATTCCCCTGCGGCGAACCGGTCGAACAGCGCCTGCAGCGATCCGCTCGGTACGGCCTCCATGAGTGAAACGGCACCGTCAGCACTGACTGCCGATCGCATGACCACGGACTCGTCGTCCGGCGGGAGCAGCGCGATCGCCGCGGTCTCGGCGCGGAACATGGTGCGCGCCTGGGTCAGCAAGGTGAGCACCGCCTGCTCGAATTCCGGTGTCTCGTTGAGGATCCGCGCGGAATGGTAGAGAAATTCGAGACTCTCGTGCTTCTCGCGCTCCCGCGTGTACGCGCGGTAGGCAAGAAACATGCCGGCTGCCGGAACGAGCAGGAGCCAGGCGGCGGCGGGTTCGTAGCGCAACACGGTCGCCGCAACGAGGCCGAGGCTCACATTGACGATGGCGCCGGTCAGGGCCATCGAGAAGACGACGGAGATGTCCTGCGCGCTCGGCCGTCCTTCGGATAGCGATACCGCGAGCACGACGAGGACGACGACTGCCGTGGCGTACACCAGTGATGCGGCACTCGCGGCGAACCACGCCCGTGGCCCGAGCGCGCTGGTGGTTCCGATGATGGCGTTGAACGTGAGGATCGCGAGCGACGTACTGAACGTGAACTGGGTGATGTTGAAAGCGATCTTGAGCGGGCGCTGGCGTCGGCGTACCAGCGCCGCGAGGCAGCCCACTGCTTGACCGAGGATCAAGGCGCCCGGCGCGGCGAAGAGCAGCCCGAGCAGCAGTGGCAACTCGCTCATCGAGAACGATTGAGCATTCTTGCGGAAGTGGACGTGCACGCAGCAGATCTCCGCCGCGCAGAAGAGTGCGGCCAGCAGCCACCACTTCAGCAGCGGCCCGCCGAGCGGGGCGGCAACAGCACTCAACGGGCCGACGTACAGGGCGACCGTGGCTGTTGCCATCCCGCCGATGAGCACGCCGACGAAGGCGACGCCGCGGGTGCGGGATCGCCGTTCGCTGCCGTCCTCGGGTGAGTCCACGTGCGGCTTGCCCCTCTCGGACCGCGTCGCAGCATCCCGGTTGTTCGCAGAGGTTGTACGACGCGTGTTCAGATCGTTACAGTCCGTCACACCGGACGCATCGTCCGTTCAGCCGAACTTTTCCGCGGGCCGGGACGTCCACCGGCGGCGACCGACATGTCCGGAAATGTGGCCGTTGGCGGCTTATCGGTAGCGATCGCTACTGCATTCGAGTGAATCCGGCTGGGCCGATCGGCGCTCGGGAAACTCCTCCGAAGCCGGCCAGGCGGGGCATCGCGTCGCAGCGGGCCATAGTCTTGCAGCGACGCGGCGGTAGTCCGCGGCCCGACCACAGGAAGGCGGCTGCTGCGATGGCGCGCCGTTCCCCCAGCGCCCTGCCGCTCGTCGCTGCCGCGATTGCGGGGCTGCTGCTGATCCTCGGTGTCCGCGCGGCGCTCAAGGACGACAAACCCGGCCCGCCCGGACCGGGACCGGTGGCCAGCTCGGCGGCTCCCGATCCGACCAGGCCGCCGATCGACACCGGCGACTGCACCAAGATCACGATGGCCTCCTCATCGGAGAAGGCGGAGCTGCTCAAGGGCATGGCCGACGACTATCTGCGCTCGGGCGCCAAGGTCGACGGCCGGTGCGTTGCGGTCGAGGTGTTCAGCAAGTCCTCCGGCGGAGCGGCCGAGGCGTTGACGCGTGGCTGGGCGGACGCCGACGGTCCGCGGCCCGATGTGTGGTCGCCGGCGAGCAGCTCGCTCGGGGTCTTGGTCAAGCACCGGACGGCGGACACGCCGCGCAGCGCGCTGATCCCCGACGGCTCGCCGAGCCTGGCGCAGACGCCGCTCGTCATCGCGATGCCCAAGCCGATGGCCGAGAAGCTCGGCTGGCCCAACAAGGCGCTCGGCTGGGGCGATGTGATTGCACTGTCGCAGGATCCAAAAGGCTGGGAGAGCTACGGCCAACCGCTGTGGGGGGCGTTCCGCCTCGGGAAGACGAACCCGAACTTCTCCACGTCCGGCCTGAACGCGACGATCGGCACGTACTTCGCCGCAACCGGTGTGTCGAGCGACCTGACCGAGGACGACGTCCGCGCGCAGAAGACCATCGACTACGTCAAGAAGGTCGAAGGAGCAGTCGTCCACTACGGCGACACGACGCTGACGTTCCTCGGCAACCTGCAGAAGGCCGACGACCGCGGGGAGGGACTCACCTACATCTCCGCCGTGACGGTCGAGGAGAAGTCGGTCTGGGACTACAACATGGGCAACCCGACCGGTGACCCGAAGACACTCGGCAAGCACGCGCCGCCCAAGATTCCGCTCGTCGCGATCTACCCCAAGGAGGGCACGCTCGTCTCCGACAGTCCGTACATCGTGCTCGGCGCCGAGTGGGTGGACGACGCCAAGCGCAAGGCGGCTGCCGACTTCCTGAAGTTCGTGCAGCAGCCCGAGCAGCAGAAGAAGTTCGAGGGGGCGGCTTTCCGCTCGTTCGAGGGCAAGCCGGGCGCGTTGGTCGCGCCAGCCAACGGGATGATTCCGGCCGAACCAAAGCTCGTCATCTCACCCCCTGCGCCTGCAGTGCTCGACCTGATCCAGCAATCCTGGAACGCCAACCGAAAGCCGGCCCGCGTCATCATGGTCGTCGACGTCTCCGGCTCGATGAACCAGGCGGTCGCCGGAACCAAGGATTCGAAGCTGGAACTCGCCAAGCGAGCGGCTATCAAGGCGCTCGACCAGTTCTCGCCGGCGGACGAACTCGCGCTGTGGGTGTTCTCGACCAGGCTCGACGGCGATCTGCCCTACCGCGAGCTCGTCCCGCGAACGGTGATCAAAGACGGCTTGCCGACTTTCAAGGAGACGATCTCCGGTTTGGTGGGCAAGGGTGGCACCGGGCTGTATGCCTCGACGCGCGCGGCGGTCGCCACCGCTCGTGAGCAGTACGACGCGTCGCGCATCAACGCGGTCATCGTCTTGACCGACGGCAAGAACGAGCACGAGGACAACGACCTCGACGGACTCGTCGCCTCGCTGCAGGCCGAGGATGAGGCGCGGGCGATCCGCGTCTTCCCGATCGCGTACGGCGACCAGGCCGAGCTCGGCGTGCTGCGGCAGATCGCCGACGCGTCGCAGGGAGCGGCGTACGACGCGAAGGACCCGGCGAGCATCGACAAGGTGTTCACCGCGGTGGTGTCCAACTTCTGATGGCCCACTGATGCGCCTCCTCGACGAGCTGCGCGATCCGTGGGGTCTGCTGACCGCCGCGGTCAGCGGCGGGCTGGGCTGGGCAGTTCTCGCGCCGCAGATCAACGACGGCGCTGCAGCCATCATCGGCGCCGGCATCGCGGTCGTGGCTCTCGGTATCAAAGTCCTGACGGGTGCCGCGATCAATCGCGACGTCCTCGGGGAAGACGAGCTGCCGGTGACCCAGGGCTCGCCGGAAGCGGCCTGGTTGCGACGCGCCGAACTCGCCGCGGGCAGCCTGCGCGAGGTGGCCGGGGCTGCCCGTCCTGGCCCGGTCGCTGATCGGCTGGCGGGCGTCGTCACAGAGGCTGCGACGACCCTCGGTGACATGCGGCGGCTGGCCGGTCAGACCTCCGCTGTCACCTCCGCCATGTGGCGGGTGGACATCAAGCGGCTCGAACGCGAGGAGCAGCAACTCGTCCACACCCGGGAGTCGGCGCACGCGCCGGACGTGCGGTCGGAAGTGGACCGGTCGCTGGTCGCCGTTCGCGGCCAGCTCGACGTACACAGGCGGTTGTTCGACACCGCCGCGGCGATGCTCGCGCGCATGCAGTCCGGCGCGCTCGGTCTCGAGAGCCTGGTCGCCCGCATCGCCGAACTCGTCGCACTGGCCGATGCGTCGCCGGGCGGGATCGACCGGGTGCAGCAGATCGACGAACTCGCCGCCGATCTGGAAGGGTTGCGGCTCGGCCTCGCGGAGACAGCAGAATTGAGCAGGCGAGTGCTGGGCGAGAGTCCGATCGCAGACGCTGCGCCCGTTGTGCGCAAAGATGACTCAGCGGCCCGGGATCGTGGCCGGGCCGGGCCCCTTCAGGGAGGAAACTAGATGTTCAAGGCTCTCAGCCGCTGGTGGAAGTACCTGGCCGCGGCGTTCTCCGGCAAGCTCGACGAGCGCGCCGACCCGAAGGTGCAGATCGAGCAGGCGATCCTCGAGGCGAAGAAGCAGCACGAGCTGCTCAGCCAGCAGGCGGCCTCGGTGCTCGGCAACCGTCGCCAGCTCGAGATGAAGCTCGCCCGGCAGATGGACGAGGTCGAGAAGCTGCAGGCATCCGCGCGGCAAGCCCTGGTGCTGGCCGACTCCGCGAAGTCCGCCGGTGACACTGCCAAGGCATCCGACTACGAGACGACGGCGACCGCCTTTGCCTCGCAGCTGGTCTCCGCTGAGCAGTCGATGGAGGACCTCAAGGGCCTGCACGACCAGGCGCTCGAGTCGGCCGAGAACGCCAAGGCCGCCGTCGAGCAGAACGCCTACCTGCTGCAGCAACGGCTCGCCGAGCGCTCGAAGCTGCTGACCCAACTCGAGCACGCCAAGATGCAGGAGCAGATGAACAGCGCGCTCAAGCAGGTCGGCGAGCTCTCGGTCCCCGGCGACGTACCTACCCTCAACGAGGTGCGCGACAAGATCGAGAAGCGGTACGCCGACGCGCTGGGTCAGAACGAACTCGCGTCGACGTCGGTCGAGGCGCGGATGCTCGAAGTGCGCAAGGCGGCGATTGACACGGCAGGCGCCGCCCGGCTCGACCAGATCCGCGAGAGCATGGGTGTCAGCGCGGCGCCCAAAGCTGCCGCGATCGAGGAGAAGACCGCAGAAGCGACCGAGGCCTGATGCTGCTCGAGGGCAAGCGCCTGGTCATCACCGGCGTACTGACCGATTCGTCGATCGCGTATTCCGTCGCCCGGCTCGCGCAGGAGCAGGGCGCGGAGATCGTGCTCACCTCGTTCGGCCGCGCCATGAGCATCACGCAGCGCATCGCCAAGCGACTGCCCGATCCGCCCGACGTGCTCGAGATGGACGTGACGAACGACGAACACCTCGCGTCAGTTGCGGCGGAGCTCTCGTCACGGTGGGGATCGATCGACGGGTTGCTGCACGCGATTGCCTTCGCGCCGCAGACGGCGCTCGGCGGCAACTTCCTCACCACCGGCTGGGAGGACGTCGCCACCGCGCTGCAGGTGTCGGCGTACTCGCTGAAATCGCTGACGTGTGCACTCGCGCCGCTGATGCCCAACGGCGGATCGGTCGTCGGTCTCGACTTCGACGCCACGCAGGCGTTCCCGGGCTACGACTGGATGGGTGTCGCGAAAGCCGCGCTCGAGTCGACCGCGCGCTATCTCGCCCGCGATCTCGGCTCGCAGCAGATCCGAGTCAATCTCGTCTGCGCGGGTCCGATCCGCACGATGGCGGCCAAGAGCATTCCGGGCTTCGACCGCTTCGAGGCCGCGTGGGTGGATCGGGCGCCGCTCGGCTGGTCGGTCAACGATCCCGAGCCGACGGCGAAGGCGTGCGTAGCGCTGCTGTCGGACTGGTTCCCGGCGACGACGGGGGAGATGCTGCACGTCGATGGCGGCTTCCACGCCATCGGCGCCTGACCAGCGCCACGCAACACACGGCGTGCACTGGCGCCCGCGTGGGCCATCTTCGGTGTCAGGGCCGCGCTGGCCGTTGCGAGTCGTTGTCAGCGGAGGTGGTCCAGCCGCTGTTGTGCTTTGACGAGTTGGGTCCTGACCCGTTCGGCGTCGGCGTGCGCCGAGCGGGCGGCGCCACGGGCGGTGCGCTGGCGTTCCTTGGCAGCCGCGAGACTGTCGCGCACCGCTGAGAGTTCTCCGGTCAGCCGCTGCTCCTCGGCTTCGGCGCGCTCGACCTCGCGCGAGACCGCGTCCAAGCCACGTTGCGCGTCGTCGGCCGCGCCGAGAGCATCATGCACGTCGCTCTGCGCTGCCTGGACGGACTGTGTCGCAGCCGCAAGGGCTGCGTCGCGCTTGCGGGTGTCCGCGTCCTTGGCGGCCTCGGGAAGCGGCGCCGCGCGGGTGGCGCTCGCGGTGGCTGCTGCTCGCGTGCCCTTCGGGGGTTTCGCCGCTTTGGGAGCTCGGCTGACGGCGCGCAGCACCGGGCCGACGGCGTCGGTCAGCTCGTCACCCATCCCGAAGCCGGAATAGCTGAGCTCCTTGACCAACCGGCCGCTGCGTACGGCGTCCGCCGCGGCGGCATCCGACGTGGCGGCGATGAGGGTGCTGTCGACGGCGTCGAGCGGGGCGGCCTTTCTGCCGGCCTTCGCCGCGATCTCGCGGACCGAAGAGAGCAGGGCATCGATCTGCTGCCGGCGGGCCGCCGTGAGCGCCTGAAGTTGCGCGCCGTCCGCCTTGCCTGCAAGCACGGCTGTTTGTGTCTCCCGCAGGGCGCTGCCGGTGTCGAGCAATTCGTCGATCGCGTCGCCGTACTCACGAGCGAGCTGGTTGACCAGCCACGCGGCCACGCTGGGGCGGCGCAGCCCCTTCACCTGGGCAGAGAGTTCGCGATCACCCGCCGCGCGCAACGAGCGCGTCAGCGAGTCCCGGGCGGTGACGAAGTCTTCCGGCGTCAGCCGGTAGAGCGCGTCGAGTTCCCGGTCCTCCATGGGTGCCTCCCGTCAGCTCGATTCGGCCGGTGTTAGTTTGCCGTAGTGGAGTCCAGCGCGGCACGGCTCGTGGACTACATCCGGGCGAGTGTCATAGGCGAGAACGAAGTGCTGCACGGCCCCTTCGGTCCGCGCCGGATCACCTACGCCGACTACACGGCGTCAGGGCGAGCGCTGTCCTTCATCGAGGAGTACATCCGCGACGCAGTACTGCCGCTGTACGCGAACACCCACACCGAGTCGTCGGGGACGGGCCGGCAGACGACACATTTCCGGGAAGAGGCGCGCGGAATCATCCGGGCCGCGCTCAACGGCGACGACGACACCGTCGTGCTGTTCTGCGGATCGGGCGCCACTGCCGCGATCGACAAACTCGTGCACGTGCTCGGCCTACGGATTCCGGCAGCCCTCGACGATCGGTACGACCTGCTCAGCCAGATTCCGCAGGCCGACCGGCCGGTGGTGTTCATCGGGCCGTTCGAGCATCACTCCAATGAAATCCCCTGGCGCGAGTCCATCGCCGACGTCGTCGTCATCCCGGAGGATCACGACGGTCACATCGATCTCGATGCGCTGACAACGGAACTGCGCCGGTACGCCGACCGCCCGTTGCGCATCGGGAGTTTCTCGGCAGCCTCGAACGTCACCGGAATCGTCAGCAACACCCCCCGGGTCGCGACGCTCCTGCACGAGCACGGAGCGCTGTCCTTCTGGGATTTTGCTGCCGCGGCGCCGTACGTCGACATCGACATGAACCCGAGCAACGCCCAGTACCGAGGGCTCGACTACCTCGATGCCGTGTTCGTCTCACCGCACAAGTTCATCGGGGGGCCTGGTACGCCGGGTGTCCTGGCTGCCCGCCGTGGGCTGTTCACCAATCGTGTCCCGGTGGTGCCCGGCGGCGGAACCGTGCTCTACGTCAACCCCAGCGAGCATCGGTATCTCGCCGACCCGGAGCATCGCGAGGAAGGCGGTACGCCGGCCATCGTCGACAGCATCCGAGCGGGATTGGTCTTCCAGCTGAAGCAGGCCGTGGGCACCGAGGCGATTCGCGAGCGCGAGGAGTCGTTCATCGCCCGCGCCGTTGCGGCGTGGAGCGCCAATCCCGCCATCGAGATCCTGGGCAACCTGGAGGCCGACCGGCTGTCGATCGTCTCGTTCGTCGTACGACACGGTCAGGGGTACCTGCATCACAATTTCGTCGTCGCGTTGCTCAACGACCTGTTCGGCATCCAGTCACGCGGTGGCTGCTCGTGCGCGGGTCCTTACGGCCACCGGCTGCTGGGCATCGACATCGACACCTCGCATGCCTTCGAGCGGGAGATCGCACGCGGCTGCGAAGGCATCAAACCGGGCTGGGTACGGGTCAACTTCAACTACTTCATCTCCGAACAGGTCTTCGACTTCGTCGTCGCCGCCGTCGGCCTCGTCGCGGCCAAGGGTGCGCGGCTGCTCGGCGACTACGAGTTCGACGAACTCACCGGGTTGTGGCGACACGGAGCTGGCGGCGGAGCGCCTGCGCTCAGCCTGCACGACCTGTCGTACGCCGACGGTGCGCTGCGCTACGACGTCGACCGGGACACAAGCACCGAGCGGGATCTGGCCGGCTACCTGGACGCCGCGGCGAAGATTCTGGATGCGCCGCATCCGGCCGGCGACGCGCACGGGTCGGAGATGCGCTCGGCGGACTTCGAGGCACTGCGCTGGTTCCCGCTGCCCGGCGAGACCGCCCACGGCGGCTTCGATGCGCCGGAGCGGCTCAGACGAGCGTGACGTTGCCCGTGGGCGGCAGCGCCGCTGCGTCTACCCAGTGCAGGAGCAGCGACGCTCCGTCGGGCGTGGGGTCCGTGCCGGCGCGCAGCGCGCGGGCCACGTGGAGGGCGGCCGCGCGACCGTGAGTCAGGCCGCGGACACGCCAGCGGTAGCGCTCTCTGGGCAGCGCGTCGGTGGCTGCCTCGACAACGATCGCGAGGACGCCGGGACGCTGGTACACGTGCCAGAACCGGCCGTCAGGGGCTTCGATCCGGCGCAGGTCCTCGAGCAATGCGTGACCGTCCACACGCGGAACGTTACCCCCCGGACGTCGGCCGAAAAGAGCCGACCGGATCACGTTTCGATCACGCTTCGCGGCGGCATCAGCCGGCCGCCGCGGCCCGATCCGGCACCCACGCGCGCATCCGAAGCGGCTCGAGAACGTCATCCCACGGCCGGCCCAGCAGCCGCGCCAGCCGCTCGCGCAGCGCCTCCGCGTTCGGGGAGTCGCGTACCGCAGCCGCCAGCTGGTTCTCGTCGACGACGACGTCGCCCACCGCGTTGGTCGCCGCGCGGAACAAGCCCAGACCGGGTGCGTAGCTGAACCGTTCGCCGTCGTAGCCTGGGCCGGGGTCCTCGGTCACGTCGAAGGTGACGGCGCCGAGGCTGCGGAGCGCGCCCGCCAGGGCCGCGGCGCTGCCCGGGCGACCCGTCCAGTCGCCGATCGCCGTGCACGCGCCGTCCCGCGCTGACCAGTCGACTCCGGCGGACGAGGCGATGATCGTGCCGATCGCGCGGTCGGCCGCAGCCCGCAGCGAGCTGGGGCAGGTGTACACGAACAGGCAGCCGGTGGAACCGGTCACGCGAAACCTCCGCTATCGGCGAGCTGCGCCTTCCCCGACGGGCTCACAGGAGGTTCGAGGCTGCCATTGTCGTTCACCGGCGCGATCTGCGCCAGGGCCTTCGAGCCCGCGGGCGGAGACGCTTGATTCACCTCACTCCGGGAATCACTGCCGCATGCCCTCCGACCGGTGCGACCAGCTCACGGAGACACTCAAGCGCGCGGCGGCCGCGTTGCGCGATGCGGGGGTGCCGTACGCGCTCGGCGGCGGTCTTGCCTGCTGGGCGTACGGCGCACCGGAAAGCGACCACGATGTCGACCTCATGGTGCTGCCCGCGGATGCGGCGCGCGCCCAGGCTGTCCTGGCCGACGCGGGCATGAAGCCGGTCGACCCGCCGGAGGGCTGGTTGCGCAAGGTGTACGACGGGGACGTGCTGGTGGACATCATCTTCGAGCCCAATGGTGTCCCGTTCGAGGCGGCCGCGCTGGCCCGCGCGCACGTGCGCGAGGTGGCTGCGGTGCCCATGCCGGTGCTCGCGCTCGAGGACGTCGTTGCCAGCAAGTTGCTCGCCCTCAACGAACGCTTCTGCGACTTCGAGAAGCTCGTGGGCATTGCGCGAGCCGTGCGCGAGCAGGTCGATTGGGAGCGAGTGCGCATGTTGGCGCGGGGGTCCCCGTTTGCGGCTGCCTTCTTCACCCTCATCGAGGGCCTGGGCATCGTCGAGGCGGTGTCCGACCCGGCTGCCGGCGGCGTACGCGTGCCGGCGTAGCCTGTTTGCCATCGACCGTCGCCGGGGACGGGGAACGCATGACGGGACAACTGACGCGACCGGCGCTCGACGAGTACGTCGAGGGGCATCTGCATCAGCGCCTCGCAGAGGATCCCCGCGTGAGCGAGCAGGGCATCGGCGTCACAGTGGCTGAGGGCGAGATCTACCTGACTGGTGTCGTTGGGACGGCTGAACGCAGGGACGCGATCTCGGTCGTGGCGGCGGAGTACGCGGCCGAGCATCAGGTCCACAACGGGGTGACCGTCGGCACGTTCCCGGAGCCGACTGCCGAGGAGGCGCTGACGTGATCCGCGTCGCAGCCGTCGGCGATGTGCATGCCGGAACCGATAGTGCGGGCCGGCTGGCTCCGAAGTTCGCACATGTCAGCGAGCACGCCGACGTTCTGCTGCTCGCGGGGGACTTGACGAGAACCGGCCGCCGCGAGGAGGCAGCCGTTCTGGCGGCTGAACTGCACTGCGTCGGCGTGCCTGTCATCGCGGTCCTGGGCAACCACGACTACCACAGCGAGTGCGAAGGCCACGTCCGGTTCGAGCTCGAGGAGACAGGCATCACCGTGCTCGAGGGCGAGAGCGTCGTCGTCGACGTCCACGGCGAGCAACTCGGTGTCGCGGGTGTCAAGGGTTTCGGTGGCGGATTTGCCGGAGCCTGCGGGAGCGAGTTCGGCGAGCCCGAGATGAAGCGCTACATCCGGCACACCAGGGAGATCGCCCAGCAATTGACCGCCGCCCTGACGGTGCTCTCGACCGACATCACAGTTGCCTTGATGCACTACTCGCCCGTGCCAGACACGCTGGTGGGTGAACGACTGGAGATCTATCCGTTTCTCGGGAGCTACCTGCTGGCGGAGGCCGTCGACGCGGCCGGTGCCGATCTGGTGATTCATGGTCACGCCCATGGGGGCACGGAGAAAGGCCGGACGCCGGGCGGTGTCCACGTCCGCAACGTCGCACTCCCGGTATTGCGCAAGGCGTACGCGGTCTATCGCCTGGGCGGCGCTGCCCGCCTGTCGACACCGGGCCCGCTCGCGGCCGAGCTATCGGCCGCGGGCGTCGGCAGATGACTCGAAAGGACGTCGTGATGCCGAGCACACCGTCAACCCGCCGCCTGCTGGGGGACCGGTATGACCTGGTCGAGCAGATTGGTCGCGGCGGCATGGGTGTCGTCTGGCGGGCGCGCGACACGCTGCTGCAGCGAGACGTCGCGGTCAAGGAAATCCACTTTCCGCCGGGCACCACCGACGACGAGCGCGAGGTCTTGCGGCACCGGGTCTTTCGCGAGGCACGCGCCGCTGCCCGGCTGGCGCACCCCTCGGTGGTCACGGTGTACGACGTCATCGAGGAGGACGGCCAGCCGTTCATCGTCATGGAGTTCATCGACGCCCCCTCGCTCGCCGACGTGGTGCGCGCTGACGGGCCGATCTCCCCGACCCGAGCCGCCGCCGTGGGCCTCGACGTGCTCTCGGCGCTCGAGGTAGCGCACGCGGCCGGCGTCGTCCACCGCGATATCAAGCCGAGCAACGTCATGGTGCCCGAACGCAGTCACTGCGAGCTGGCGGATTTCGGCATTGCCTCGGTGCAGGACGACCCCGGAGTGACCAGCACTGGCCTCGTCCTGGGCTCACCGGCCT
>JBDSAK010000258.1:0-8181 GCA_039922195.1 Mycobacteriales bacterium | reverse complement strand
CGGTCGCCTTGCCCAGCGGGCCGTCCTCCTGCGGCGGCCGGCCCACGATGATCGTCTGGTAGAGCGGGTTCTTCCGATGCGTGACGGTCTCGACGTGCAGTACCGGAAACGGCTCGACCGGCGTGTAGTAGCCGGTGTGGTCGCCGAAGGGACCTTCGGGCGCCCGCTCCCCCGGCTCGAGCCAACCCTCGAAAACAATCTCCGCGTTGGCCGGCACCTGCAGCGGCACCGACTTGCAGTCGACGAGTTCGACCCTGTCGCGCCGGAGGAATCCGGCGAGCAGGTACTCGTCGATGCCCGGCAGCGGTGCGCTGGCGGCGTACGTCACCGCTGGGTCACAACCAAAAGCGATCGCGACGGGCAGCCGCTGACCGAGCCGCTCGGCGACGGCGTGATGCGCCGTGGAGTCCTTGTGGATCTGCCAGTGCATACCCAGGGTGTTGCGCGAGTGCCGCTGCAGCCGGTACATGCCGACGTTGCGGGTGCCGTCGACCGGGTGCTTAGTGTGCGTCAGCCCGAGGTTCATGAAGGCGCCGCCGTCGTCCGGCCACGTGGTCAGTGCCGGCCACTCCGAAAGGTCGACCTGGTCGCCGGTCTTGACGACCTCCTGGCACGCACCGCTCCTGACCGACTTCGGCGGTACGCCGCGCAGGGACGCGACCTTACCCAGCGCTTCCCTGATGCCACTGAACCCGTGCGGCATCTCCGGTTTGATCAACTCGCCGATCCGGTCGCCGATCTCGTCGAGCGAGTCGACCCCGAGGGCCATCTCCATGCGCCGCAGGGTGCCGAAGACGTTGATCACGATCGGGTACGACGAGCCGACCGGATTGTCGAAGACGAGGGCCGGGCCCTGGTCGCGGATGACCCGGGTGACGATCTCGGTGACCTCGAGGTAAGGGTCGACCGGCGCCTTGACGTGCCGCAGATCGCCGGCCTTGTCGAGAGCGCGCAGGAAGTCGCGGAGATCGGCGTACGCCATGGGTGAAGTATCGTCGCGCGCCCGGCCCGGCGCGCAATCGGGTTGCCGTGTGCCGGGGTAGCCCTTGCGTCGCCAGGAACAGCCCATCCCGAGCCAAGGAGCCGCATGCCGGACGTTCTGACGCTTCGCGCCATCGAGGACGCGATCCGCGACTCGTGGAGCATCGAGACGTGCGACCCGGTCGACCAGCACGAGTGGTCACGCGACAACGCCGCCCGCGGTCAATGCGGGGTTACTGCACTTGTGGTCAGTGACCTGCTCGGCGGAGTGCTCCTCGAGGCCCAGGTGTTCCGGGGCGGCGTACAGGTCGAGTACCACTACTGGAACCGGCTGACATCCGGCCTCGACCTCGACCTGACCCGCGAACAGTTCACCCGCGGAGAGACCTTCAGTGCGGCAATCGAGGTCCCGCCACTCCCCCCAGGGCCGGCGCATGCCCCGGGATACGCACTGCTCGCCGAGCGGGTGCGCGCGCGGCTGGGCCCTGCCGCATCGGCTGCCGGCACCCGATGCTGATTCGCCCGGCACCGGCGCCGACGGGGACGCGTCAGCGGCAGGGGCCGGACCGCGCTCCGGTCCAGTTCCGTCGGACGACAGTCCCCGCGCCTGAGATCAGCGGGCGACGCGGATGTCGATTTCCCGATCGACGTACGTCCACTCCTCGGTCTCACGCAGGCGGCCGACCAGCTCATCGAAGGCAGCTGCGTCTTTTTCCGCGAAGTCGAACCAGGTGAGGAAGTCGAACGGCTCCCCCAAATCCCGGCTGTGGTGCAGTCTGCGGGCAACACGGGGCAGGTAGGACAACGAGAGAGCGATGTGACGGCTTCGCTCCTCGAAGATGGCACGGCGCTCATCCTGGGTGCACGCCCACCACGCCGCGGACTTGCGGATCGGTATGAGTGCAGCGCGCGTGCACTCTGCACGGCCGAGCGGGGCCTGAGTGGCGACCAGCCGATCGCGCTCCGGACGCTCGACGTACCGCTCGTTGCTCACCACGCCGCGCAGGGTCCAGCCCGCAGGGTGGCTGGGCTGGGCCGGGCCTGGGCGAACGTCGAGGAAGGCGGCGCGCGGCAACGGGTCGCCGGCTTGGCAGGTCTGCGCGACGATGGACCAGTCGCCGGACTCGCCGCCGACGAAACTAAAAAGGGTCGGCTGCGAAACGCTGCGCACGTCGGTCACAGTAGGCATCCTTTTCCCATCCATCCAGGAGGTTCCGGTGCACTGGCTGATCATCGCGTCGGTCCTGCTGCTCGCGTACTCGTTGGTCGACGTGGTCGCCACCGATACACACCTGATCCGGCAGCTGCCGAAGCCGGTCTGGGTCGTGGTGGTCCTGGTGCCCTTCTTCGGCGGGCTCATGTGGCTCCTGGCCGGTCGGCCGCGGGGCGGTTCGCTGCTGCCGGGGACCACCGGAGACCAACATGTGCAGCGCCCGTCCAATCGCTCGCGGCCGCTCGCGCCCGACGACGATCCGGAGTTTCTCCGGCGACTGCGCGACCCGCGCGACGAGCGCTGACCGCCAGCCACTGGCTCAGACGCCGGCGTACGAATGCAGGCCGGTGATCCAGAGGTTGACCGCGTAGAACGTGATCAGCAGGCTGACAAAGCCCGCGATCCCGATGTACGCCGCCTTGCGGCCCTTCCACCCGGCGGTCGATCGGGCGTGCAGGTATCCCGCGTAGACGACCCACGTGATGAACGCCCACGTCTCCTTCGGGTCCCAGCCCCAGTAGCGGCCCCAGGCGGCTTCCGCCCAGACAGCGCCGGCGACGACGCCGAAGGTCCAGACCGGGAAGCCGAACGCGATCATCCGATACGCGACGCGGTCGACGCTCGCCGCACTCGGCAGCCACGACTCGCGCGCGACGCCGTCCCGCTCGAGTTGCCGTCGTTCGGCCGATTCGCGAGCCAGGTAGAGCAGGCTCGCCGCGAACGCGACCATGAAAATGCCGGACGCGCCCATCACCGCAGTCGTGTGGATCTTGATCCAGTAGGAGTCGAGCGCGGGCACGAGCGGGCCGGCGCGGACTTTGAGGACCGTGCCTGCGAGGCCGAGCCCGAGGACGACCGGCGCCATCACGAGAGCGCCGAGATAGCGGACCGGCTCGCGGGTCAGCAACCAGAGATAGGCGGACACCGCGACCAGGCAGATCACCGAGGAGTACTCGTACATGTTCCCCCACGGCACGCGGTGGGCAGCGAGACCACGCGTCACCACCGACCCGTCGTGCAGCACCCAGCCGAGCACGGTGATGGCAACTGCGGCCCGGCCGACGCCCGTCGCCCAGTTCTCCGGCGTCCGCCGAGCCGACCGCGAAACAGGTGCCAGGGTGGCCGGCACCGAGTCCACCGCGCCTCCCGCGATCCGCGGCAGCGCGCGGCCGGCGATGTTGGCACGGTGGCCGAAGGCGAACTCCGCGGCGTACCCGACCATCGCGATCGCGTAGCAGATGACCGTCGCGAACAGCAGGTTGTCGCTGAGCTGCTCCAACCCGATGTCGACCGGCACTACGACTCCCCTGCTGACGGCTCGGCTGCTGTTGGCTGCTGTGCTGGTGCTGGTGCTGGTGCTGGTGCTGGTGCTGGTGGCGCGAGCCGGCCCGACAGCTCGCCCGCGATCGCCGCGAACTCGGCGCTGAACCTCTCGGCGTCGTGCCGGGCGAGCCCACCGACCTCAACGACGGTACCGCCGGACGCGGCCGTGGCGCTCACCCAGATTCTCCGCCGGCGGACGAACAAGCTCGCTATGAGCCCCAGCAATCCCAGCACACACGCGACGAAGGCGGTACGCGTGCCGGGATTGCGAGTGGTCTGGAAGACGGCGTACTCGCGGGTGTCCTCCCAGGCAATGGAGGCACCGTCCGGCAGCGACACGGACTTACCCGGTACGAGGACTCCCTCGCCCGCTACCGTCATACCGCGCTCGTCGAAGTCGAAGACGCTCTGTGCCCGCGTCAGTCCCAGGTCGCCGGTGAAGACGCGGTAGAGGATCACCGGCGCTTTCGCTTCCGGCGACGACGAGTAGGGAAAGCCGTCGGCGCCCATCGCGAAGGTCGGTACGAACACCGCACGCATCCCGACGTCGTACGGCAAGCCGCCCGGGACCTTGAGTACGCCGATCGAGTACTGATTGGCGTTCTTCTGCGGCAGCAACCTCACAAAGTCGTCGGACACAACGCGCCCGGTCTTGTCGCGCACGACGAATCGCGGCGCGAAGCCGGAACCGAGCAGATAGACCTTCGCCCCGCCGACAGCCAGCGGATGGTTGACGCGAATGCCACGCCGGCGCTCGGGTGCACCAGCGCCGGGTGCCCAGGTGACATCGGCGTCGAACGATTTCGGCTGGGTGTTCGGAAGGTACACCGCGCGGAAATCGTCGAGCTTCAGCGTGAACGGCTTCAATGTCGAGCCGTCCACCCACTGGCCGAACGTCGGCTCGCCGTCGTACGCCGCGACGGTGTTGGTGAACGGCCTGCCGCCTTCGACCACCGAGAAGATGCCGCTGTAGCCCAGCAGCGCTCCCACCGCGACGGCCGCGAGCAACACCAGCAACGACACGTGGAACAGCAGGTTGCCGGTCTCGCGCAGGTAGCCCTTCTCCGCCGCTACCGAAAGAACACCATCAGGCGCGGTACGCCGATCGGATCGCCACTGCTTTCCGCGCAGCAGCCCGTGCGCCGCCGACGCGACGTCGTCGGCCGACGACGTCGTCCGGAATGTCGTACTGAGCGGCAGGCGGTCGAAGCGCCGCGGCGGCGCCGGCGGCCGGGCGACGGAGGCTCTTGCGTGCAGCCTCAGTCGCGGTACGAGGCATCCGACGAGCGACACCCCGAGCAGCGCGTACAGGGTGTAGAACCACGTCGACCCGAACACGTCGAACATGCCGAGGCGGTCGAGCCACGGGGCAACTGCCGCGTGGTCGTCGTAGTACTGGTTGACGCGCGCGCTGTTGGTGCCGCGCTGCGGGAAAAGCGATCCGGGAATCGCGGCGAGGGCGAGCAGGAAAAGCAGCAGCAGCGCCGTCCGCATGGTCGTCAGTTGCCGCCAGCCCTGCAGCAACAGCGCGGGGAGTCCCGGCTTTCGCGGGCGGTCCACGACGACCTCGTCGACGTCACCCGACACCGATTCTGCCGTGGACAGCGACTCGGTCGCCGTGGCCATGTCGTCCTTGGCAGTCAGCTCGGACATCAGAGGAGCGTCGTCGATCCCGTGTACCGCGCCCGCATCCACGTCGCAAAGGCGCCCCACACCCCACTCACCTGCAGGATGCCGAGCACGACGAGGAAGGCGCCGCCGAGGCGCGAGATCAGCACGTAGTTGCGCTTGACCGCGGCCATTGCGGAGGCGGTCTGCTTGAAGCCGAGCCCGACGATGACGAACGGCAGGCCGAGCCCCAGGCAGTACGCGATGCCGAGTACGATGCCGCGCGCTGCGCTGCCGCTGGTCACCATGAGACCCATGACCGCGCCGGCCGTCGGGCCGAGGCACGGCGTCCAGCCGAAGCCGAACGCCAGACCGAGCATCGGCGCGCCGGCCAGACCTGCGACCCGTGGCGTGCGGCCGAGCAGGCGCACGTCGCGGTTGACGCCGGGCAACCAGCGCAGGGCGCCGACGAAAACCAGGCCCATCGCGATCGTGAAGACGCCCAGGATCTGGATGACCGTCTCCTGGTTGCGGGCCAGAAATCTCCCGGAGGCCGCGCCGGCGAGGGCGCCGTAGATGACGAAGACGATGGTGAACCCCAGGACGAACAGCAGGCTGCCGGCGAGGACACGGCCTCGCCCGGCCGGTACGCCGCCGATCGGGTTGGCAGCCGCGCCGCTGCCCTCGGCAGCGGGAGCGTCGCCGTCGCGCCGCACCTCACCTGCGAGCTCGCTTCCGGACAGACCGGTCACGTAGGAGAGGTATCCAGGCACCAGCGGGAGCACGCACGGTGAGAGAAAGGAGACCAGCCCGGCGACGGCCGCCACCGGGATGGCGACCAGGAGCAATCCGTGGTCGGCGATCCCAGCAAACGTCGAGCCGACGCTCGCGACGACCGGACCGGTCATGGGCCCTCCGCCGCGATCTCGTTGATGAGCGCGATGAGGTCGTCGGCAGCCGGCGCGGGACCCAGGAATTTCGCCGCGACCCGACCGGCCGAGTCGAGGACGAACGTCGCCGGTGGGGCCGGTACGCGATAGGCGATCGAGTGCGCGAAGTCGGCGTCGACGACGCTCGGGTAGCTGACGCCGTACTTCTCGATGAACGAGCGCGCCGCCGCCAGGTCGGTGTCCCGGATCACGACCCCGATGAAGTGCACGCCGACAGAACGAGTCGCGGCTGCGGCCCGTTCCAGATCAGGCTGCTCCGCGTGGCACGGACCGCACCAGGAAGCCCAGAAGTTGATGACGACCGGGGTCCCGCGCAGGCCGGCCGCATCGACCGGCTCGCCGTTCAGCCCGGTGCCCGACAGCGCGATCGCCGGGCCACGATCCGCCGCCGCAATGAGCGCTCCCGATCGGCGTTCGCCGCGGTAGGCGAACGAGGCGAGCGCCACCGCCACCACGAGCACCACGCCGAGCGTCCAGGCAATTCGCGAGCGCCGTGTCACGCACGTAGTATCGCTGTGGTCGACCGTCGCCACGAAAGGGGCCACACGCAGATGCAGGAGTGGCTGGACTGGCTGTTCTTTGCGGCCCTCGTCGTTGCGCTCGCGGCCCTGTGGGGTCCGGCGCGCAAGTCCGGCTGGGGCCGGGCGGGTATGGCGTCGGTCTACCTGACGATCGCCTTCATGTTCTTCTACGGGGCCATTCCGTCGGCGCTCATCACCTGGAGCGACAACTGGAAGATCATCCTCGACAACAAGACGGGCAATGCGTACGGCCCACGCCTGCGCGACATCCTCATCGTGAGCTACTACGGGGCGATCGTGCCCCTGACGTTCATCGCCGCGAGCCTGTGGCAGCAGCTGCACCCCCTCAACGCGGACTCCGACGAGGCCAAGCGCGACGCAGGCGGCTACCGCTGATGAGCCGCAATGAGTGACAACCGCGTCCAGATTTTCGACGACTACACACTGGGCACCGTCGACCCGAACTGGCTGCAGGAGCGGGTCAAGCCCAAGCGACACATCGCCCTCGCGCCGGAACTGTGCATCCTGTGCCGGGCTTGCGAGGACGTCTGCCCGTGGGAATGCATCTTCATGATGTCCCCGGACATCGTGCAGGGGGCCGACAGCGAATCGATGAAGACCCTGGCGGAGAGCGCCGGGGCGATCTTCATCATCGACGACAACGAGTGCACCCGCTGCGGCATCTGTGTCGACCGCTGCCCGCCGTACGCACTGTTCTATTCCAAGATCGGCGAGGCAGCACCGAAGAAGCGATAGTCCGACCGCACCACCGAGCGCAACGCAACTGACTATCTGGAGGGCAAGTGGCCGACCGGCCGCCAACGGGCACCCGCCTGAAGGAGTCGCGCGATCTCCTCAAGGAGATGGCCCGGCCCAAGGACCCGCGCGAGGGTGCGCTCTGGAAGTCGATCTTCCGGCCGGGCTCGATCTTCCGGCCCGGCTACCGCGACACCTCACGCGACCGCGCGCTCGCCACCATGAACAACGTGCTCTACCACCTGCACCCGGTGAAGCTGAAGCGCCACGGACTGAAGCTGACGTACACCTACTGCCTCGGCGGCATGAGCTTCTTCCTGTTCATCCTGCTGACCGTCACGGGCATCTACCTGATGTTCTTCTACCGGCCGTCGGCCGGCTGGGGTCAAGAGCTCGCCTACCAGGACATCCAGGCGCTCTCGTCAGGCGTGACGTTTGGGCAGCTGGTGCGAAACCTGCACCGGTGGTCTGCCCACGGCATGGTCTTCACCGTGTTCCTGCACATGGCTCGGGTGTTCTACCACGGCGCCTACAAGGCCCCGCGTGAGTTCAACTGGGTGGTCGGCATCATCTTGCTGCTGCTGACGCTGCTGCTCGCGTTCACCGGCTACCTGCTCCCATGGGACCAGCTGGCGATCTGGGCGGTCACTGTCGGCACGAACATGATGGGCTACACGCCGGTCTTCGGTAAGGAAGTGAAGTTCGCGCTGCTCGGCGGGGTCGAGATCGGACCACCGACGTTGCTGCGCTGGTATGTGTTGCATGTTCTTGCGCTGCCATTCGTCGCGGTCATCTTCATGGCCGTGCACTTCTGGCGGATCCGCAAGGA
>JBDSAK010000257.1:0-2681 GCA_039922195.1 Mycobacteriales bacterium | reverse complement strand
AGGCGGTTCCTGCCAACCTCGAGCCCTCGCTCGAGCGCGTCCGCAGGGACAAGGCGCGGCCGTTCCTCGATGGGTGCCACAACGAGTTCGTGCAGACAACGGTGCCACGCTGCGTGTACGGCGATCCGGCCGGCACCAAGACCATCGTGCTGTTCGGCGATTCCCATGCCACGCAGTGGTTTCCGACCCTCGAGCGCATTGCGAAGGCGCGGCACTGGAAGCTCGTATCGCTCACCAAGTCAACGTGTCCTGCCGTGTCGATTCCGGTATTCAGCCCGTACCTACGGCGGATGTACCGCGAGTGCGATACATGGCGCAGCAACGCCCTGGCCCGTATCCGCGCGGAGAAGCCGGCCATCGTCGTACTGAGCGTGGCGCGGCACTACGACAGCACCTACCGGTTCGAGGTGTACGGCGCGAAGTGGAACGCGGGGCTGGCTGACATGGTGACGAAGGTGCGGGCGACCGGTGCGCGAGCGCTGGTTCTCGGACCGGTCGTGAAGCCGGCGATGATCGTGCCGGACTGCGTGGCCAACAACCTGCGCAACGCGCTCGGCTGCTCGCCGCCGCTCACCCGCGTCAATCGCGCCGGCATCCGCGCTGAGGCGACCTCGGTGCTCGCGGCGCGCGGCACGTACGCCGACGCGACGCCGTGGATGTGCGGACCGAAGATCTGCCCCGTCATCGTCGGCAACCTGCTCGTCTTCCGCGACGACAACCACATCAGCACGCCGTACGCCGCCTGGCTCGGCCCCGTAGTCGCCGGCAAGATCGACGCCGCCCTCCGCTGACCCGACAGCCCGTCGGAGGGGGCTGCTTGGATCGGCGGCATGACACTTTCACTGGCATGTATCACGTTCGACTGCGACGACCCCAAGGGGCTCGCAACCTGGTGGGCCGAGGCGATCGGTTCGCAGATCAGCAACGACTGGGGCGAATTCGTCACGGTCGACGGCGCGCCCATCGGGGTCCGCTCGCTCGGCTTCGGCAAGGTGCCCGAGGACAAGGCCGCGAAAAACCGGGTGCACCTCGACCTGCACACCGACGACCGCGCCGCAGAGGTCGCCCGACTGATCGAGCACGGCGCCTCGCACGTCGCCGAGCACGAGGTGCCCAGTTTGGCGTGGACCGTCCTGCTCGACCCCGCCGGCAACGAATTCTGCATCGCGGGCCCGAGCTAGCTGTCACGACACCGGACGTTGTTCACGCGGCGAGGGGCCGACGAGGTATTGGCGCCACGACGATCTGTGGGGAAGTCGATCTTGGGCGGAGCGCACCTAGCCGCCGACGGCACCACAGATCATCGCCTGCGCCCAATCGCGACCAGCTTCACCACCTGACGAGCCGCAGCCCGGGCCGACTCGTCCCCCGCACCGGCTAACCCGGCGGCGTACTCAGCTGTTCTGACTCTCCAGGCGGGCCTTGGCGCGCTTGCCGCGGTTACGCTCACGGTCGGTTGCGGACAACTCGACCTTGCGGATGCGCACCGTCGCCGGGGTGACCTCGACGCACTCGTCCTCGCGGCAGAACTCCAGCGCCTGCTCCAGGGAGAGCTGCTTGTGCGGGATGAGCGGCACGAGTACGTCGGACGACGACTGCCGCATGTTGGTGAGCTTCTTCTCCTTGGTCGGGTTGACGTCCATGTCGTCCGACCGGGAGTTCTCACCGACGATCATGCCCTCGTAGACCTCGGTGCCGGGACCGACGAACATCGTCCCGCGCTCCTGCAGGTTGGCCAGCGCGAAGCCGGTCGTCGGGCCGGTGCGGTCGGCGACCAGCGAACCCGAGGGGCGGGTGCGGATCTCGCCGTGCCACGGCTCGTACTTCTCGTGGATGTGGTGCAAGAGCCCGGTGCCGCGCGTCTCGGTGAGGAACTCGGTGCGGAAGCCGATCAGGCCGCGGGCCGGAACGATGTATTCCATCCGGGTCCAGCCGGTGCCGTGGTCGACCATCTGCTCGAGCCGGCCCTTGCGCAGCGCCATCAGCTGGATGATCACGCCCTGGTAGTCGCTCGGGGTGTCGATTGTCATGCGCTCCATCGGCTCGTGGATCTTGCCGTCGATCAACCGGGTGACGACCTGCGGCTTGCCGACGGTCAGCTCGAACCCCTCGCGGCGCATGATCTCGACGAGGATCGCGAGCTGCAGCTCGCCGCGGCCCTGCACCTCCCAGGTGTCCGGGCGCTCGGTCGGCAGCACGCGGATCGACACGTTGCCGACGAGCTCGGCCTCGAGCCGGTTGCTGACCTGACGCGCCGTGAGCTTCTTGCCACTCTTGCCGGCGGTCGGTGCGGTGTTGATGCCGATCGTCATCGAGATGCTCGGCTCGTCGATCGTGATGATCGGCAGCGGCCGCGGGTCGTCCGGGTCGGCGAGCGTCTCACCGATGGTGATCTCCGGGATGCCGGCGATCGCAATGATCTCGCCTGGGCCGGCCGACTCGATCGAGACCCGCTCGAGGGCTTCGGTGCCCAGCAGTTCGGTGAGCTTCACCCGCTCGACGGTGCCGTCCTGCTTGCACCACGCTACGGTCTGGCCCTTCTTCAGGTAGCCGTTGTAGATACGGCACAGCGCAAGCCGGCCGAGGTACGGCGACGAGTCGAGGTTGGTGACGTGCGCCTGCAGCGGCGCGTTCTCGTCGTACACCGGCGCCGGGATCGTGTTCTTGATGACCTCGAACAG
>JBDSAK010000256.1:0-10935 GCA_039922195.1 Mycobacteriales bacterium | reverse complement strand
CTTCGCCGGTCAGGCCGACGACCCGTTCTTCCTCGACCTGCGGGTGTTCGACCTGCTCTACGGCACCAACCTGAAGGAAGTCGGCAACGACTCTCTCAAGGGTAAGAACGTGAACGTGCTCGCGCTGCAGGTACCGAAGCAGGCACTCGCCATGGGCGCGGACTCGACGGCCAACCCGATCGTCGGCGTCACCACTGCAGTGTGGAAGCGTCGGATCGTGACCACCGGCAACAACGGAGCACGCGTCAATACCGGTTCGTACACCCAGGTGTCGCGACTCGGGATGCCGCTGGTTAACGAAGTCGTCGTGCCGGTCGGTTCCAAGGACTACTTCAACGGCTCGCGCCCGTTCTTCGACGCACAGTTCCTGCCGGCAGTGCTCGACCCCGAGCTGCCTAAGCTGATCGAAGCCGTTTACAAGATCAAGGCTCCGGCTGCACCGCGTAACGACCTGGTGCAGGTCTTCCTCACCGGGGTTCCTGGGCTCAACCAGCCCAAGAACGTCCGACCCAGTGAGCAACTGCGGCTCAACATGAGCATCGCACCCGCCGCCGCGCCGAAGAACCTCGGCGTGATCGCAGGTGACACCGCAGGCTTCCCGAACGGTCGCCGGCTCGCAGACGACGTCGTCGACGTCTCCCTGCAGGTCGTCGAAGGTGTCCTCCTCGGCCAGAAGACCGGCCTCGGTGACGGCGTCGACGCCAACGACAAGGCGTTCGGTACGTCGTTCCCGTACGTGGCGCTGCCGCACTCCGGCTCCGTCGTCACGCCGGCTGCGACCAGCACCACTGCAGCCACCACCGCCAAGTCGGCCAGCACCCCGGTCGGCAACGGCAACAGCACCGGCGCGCTCATCTCGCTCGCCGGTCTGGTTCTCGCAGGAGCGGGCCTCGTGGCCCGTCGTCGCGGAGCACGGGTCTAACTCCCTGTGCTCACGCAGCTGAGGAGCTCCGGTACGGACGGTTCGCCGTCCGTACCGGAGCACCACACATTCGCAAAGCGCGCCCGCAACGGTCTGGCGCGAGCCGGGATCATCGCCGGAATCGCGGTCGGGCTGGTTGGGGGCGGGGCTGTCTTCCTGTCGGCCAATGATCGCACCGAGGCTCCGACGCCCCCGCCGGTTGGCGTCGCCGCACCGGCCGCGGGCATCGCCAATCAGTCCGGTGTCACGGGCACGATCGCGGCATTGCAGTCGCGACTGCGGGACGTACCCAAGGACTGGAATGCGCTGGCCGCTCTCGGATCGGCGTACGTCGAGCAGGCGCGCATCAGTGGCGACCCGAGCTACTACCCCAAGGCACAGCAGAGCCTCGAGAGTTCGCTGGCCCTGAACACCACCAAGAACTTCGCGGCGCTGTTTGGCCTGAGCGCGCTGGCCGCAGCCAGGCACGACTTCTCGGCCGCCCTCGACTACGCCGACAGGGGACTCGCTATCAACGGCGCGAACGCGCTGCTTCATGGGGCCCGGACGGATGCGCTGGTCGAACTCGGCCGCTACGACGACGCGCAGGTCGCTGTGCAGACGATGGCCGACCTGCGCCCTGACCTACCGGCCTATGTCCGCGCCTCATACCTGCGCGAACTGAACGGCGACACCGCAAACGCCCTGCTGTTCATGCAGGAAGCCGAGCGCAACGCGGGAAACCCGGCCGAGTTCAGCTTTGTCGTCTACCACCAAGGTCAGCTCAAGGAGGACTCCGGACGCATCGACGAAGCGGAGGCCGACTACAAGCGAGCGCAGCAGCATGACGCGGCTTCGGTGCCGGCGCGCGAGGGCCTGGCCCGGATCGCCGCGGCCCGCGGCCGCACTGCTGACGCGATTGCCGGTTTCGAGCAATTGTCGGTGGAGCGCCCGCTGCCGGTGTACGCCGCCGCGCTGGCCGAGCTGTACACGTTGACGGGTCGGCCGGCGGAGGCGTCCAAGCAGCTCGATCTGCTGGGCGTACTCGGGAAACTGGCGGCCGCGAATGGCGTCAACTCGGACCTCGAGGTCTCGCTGTACTCCGTCGACAACGGCGTCGGCATACCGCAGGCCGTGGCGGCATTGCGCGCTGAGTGGACGCGGCGCAAGAGCATCCACGTGGCCGATGCGCTGGCATGGGCGTTGTATGCCGACGGCAAGCACGCCGAGGCGAAGACGTACGCCGACCAGGCACTGCGCCTCGGCACCAAGAGCGCGTCGTTCCACTACCACCGCGGCATGATCTCGGCCGCACTCGGCAAGAAGGCCGAAGCGAAGCGGGACCTCGAGACGGCCCTTCGCATCAACCCGCACTTCTCGGCGCGGCACGTCGCGCAGGCGCGGAAGACGCTCGCGGAGCTGGGGTCCTGATGCGCACCGTCGTCCGGGCCGGCCTCGTCGTCGTTGCTGCAGCGATTGCTCTCCCGCTGTCTGCGGGCACCGCGGCCGCACACCCGCTCGGCAATTTCACCGTCAACCACTACGCGGGGCTCGTCGTCGGTCAGGAAAGGGTCGTCGTTGATGTCGTCGTCGACAGCGCGGAGATCCCGGCTTTCCAGCGGCGCCCGGAAATCGACACGAACAGCGACAAGACGATCGACGCCGCGGAGCGGGCCACATTCGGCGCGGCGGAGTGTTCACGAGAGGTTGGCCGCTTCGACCTCAACATCGCTGGACACCCCGCCGCGCTCTCAGTTCTCGCCTCGTCACTGGTGTTCGAAACCGGGGCGGCCGGATTGGAGACCATGCGGCTGGAGTGCGTCGCGGGCGCTGATGCTGTCGTTGAGCGCGGTGGTACGCCCATCGTGCTGACCCGGACCGGCTCTGCTGGCCGGATCGGCTGGCGGGAAATGACCGCTCAGGGCGACGGCGTGACTCTCACCGAGAGCACCGTGCCGGCGGTAAGTGTCAGCAACCGGCTGCGCAGGTATCCCGACGACCTGCTGCAGTCACCTCTCGCGGTAACCACCGCATCCGTCCTCGCCCGCCCGGGAGGTGCCGCGCTCGGCGCAGCACCGGCTGCAGCAGGCAACCCGTCCGTAGCGAGCCGGGGCATCGACCGGATGACGGCGGCATTCCAGAAGTACGTCGGGCGCCAAGAGCTGACTCCGATCGTCGCCCTCGTCGCGCTGTTCTTCGCCATTGCGCTCGGCTCGATCCATGCGCTTGCTCCAGGCCACGGCAAGACCGTGATGGCGGCGTTCATCGTCGGAGAGCGCGGCTCATTGCGGCAGGCCTGGATCATCGGTCTCACCGTGACGGTGACGCACACGGCCGGCGTACTCGTGCTGGGCATCGTCCTGAGCGCGGCCGACATCGCCGCCCCGCAGGTCTACGGAATCCTCGGACTCGCCAGCGGGGTGCTGCTCGGCAGCGTCGGCGTCGTGCTGCTGAGGCGCGCCCTCCGGCAGCGCTCGCGTGCCGCCGCGCCGCGCGCGATGGCGACTCCGGTGCTCGTGTCGGCCGGCGCCCCAGGGCAGGGCCCGACACCGGGCCACGAGCAGGGTCACAGCCACGAGCAGGGTCACAGCCACGAGCAGGGTCACGGCCACGAGCAGGGTCACGGCCACGAGCAGGGTCACCGCCACGAGATGCACGACGACGGACCACACGCGCATCCGCACGACGGCACGGTCCCGGCGGACAACGGCTCGCACCGGCACGGTTTGTTCTCCCACACGCATGTGCTGCCGGCCGCCGACAACCCGTTGGGCTGGCGCAGCATCGTGGCCATGGGTTTCGCCGGCGGCCTCGTGCCGAGTCCCTCCGCGCTTGTCGTGCTCCTGGGTGCGGTGGCACTGGGACGCACCTGGTTCGGTGTGGTGCTCGTCGTCGCCTACGGCGCCGGCATGGCTCTGACGCTGACCGGCACCGGCTTGCTGCTGTCGCGAGCGAGTCGTCGGCTCGGTTCAGGAGCAGCGAGCTTCGGCCCACGGATGCAGCGGGCGATGCGGGTAGCGCGGCTGCTGCCGTTCGCGACCGCGGGAATCGTGCTGACGGTCGGTGTGACCATCGCGCTGCAGGGTCTGCGGCAGGCGCTGTAGTCACCATCCGTCTCGACACCCGGCACAATGCACGGCGTGGACATTGGTGCCGTTGAATCACACGTGCGGGCATCCCTCGGTCAGGACAGTGGCCGCGCGTCGGTGACTTTCCTCGGGACCGAGCAGATCGATGTTCTCCGGTTCGGACCCGACAACGCTGATGTCGTCCGCTACGTCACCGTCGGTATGTCGCGGACGCCGATGTCCGATCCGCTCGCACGTGTCGTCGACGTCGCGGCGGCGCCGCGCGCCGAGATCTTCCTGAGCCTGCGCGCCGGCCGGGACGTGGCTCGGTCGCTCGCGGTGCTCGCCGCAGTGCCCGCCGTCGAAGGCGTGGTCGTGGCGGCCGGCGCAAGCCTCGACCTCGGCACTGCGCTCTGGCCGGGAGCGCCGTTCACCTCTGTGCTCGTTGGCGCACCCGCCGGGTTGATCGCCGATCTGCCGACCCCCGGCGCAGCAGCCGTGGAGTTCTTCCCGGTGCTCCCGATGACGCCGACCGAAGCGGCGTGGAAGCGGGTGCACGGAGGTGCCGCGCTGGAGCAGCGCTGGCTCGAACACGGCGTGGACATCCGCGATCCCGATCGCGGCGCCGTCGACTTGCGGTGAGCTGACCCGCCGGGACTAGTCACCATGGGCCATGGTTCAGCCGCCGCATCTGGTCGGGATGGCTGGTTATGTGCACCGGCGTTTCGGCCTAGCCTAAACACTCGCGCCATCCGCGCCGATGCCAAGGCGACAGCTGTCCACGCACGTTTGCGAGGTTCGATGTTCGCTCTCACGCTGGCCCTGACCGCCGGATCGATCGGCGCCACCGTCGTCGGCGATCACGTGCTGGAGATCAGGCGGCACACGGCGCACGTGTTGTTCCTGTACGTCGCCATGGCGGCGGTGCTGGCCGCGATGGTCCTCGGCGGGCAGCTCGGCTGATCGCCGCCGCTCGCTACCGCACGTCCAGCCCGAATGACCTGACGATTTCCAGCAGGTCCGGCGTCAGTTCCACGCCCTCCAGCTCTTCCCGACTGAGCCATCTGGCGTCAAGCGCGTCGTCGCCGGCTGCCAGGAAGCCGCCAGTGACCCTCCCCGCATAGTCGTGAATCTCCAGCAGCCGATGCCGACCGGACGCGTCGACGTACGCCTGGTGGGTCACGCCGAGGAACGCGCCGATCTCGATCTCCAGGCCGGTCTCCTCGCGGACCTCACGACGTGCCGTTTGCGCCACGCTCTCACCCGGATCGACGCGTCCCCCCGGGACCGACCAGCAGCCCGCGCTCGGCTCGTTCCGCCGCAGGACGACGAGGAGCCTGCCCTCGTCGTCGACGATGACCGCCCCCGCACAGAGGGTCACCCCCGCTGCCGCGTTTTCGGATACATCCACCGGGGCATCCTCCCTCCATCACGGCGCCCCGAGGCGCGCCCGGCAGTCAAGGAGATCAGATGGAACCCGTTCTACTCGTCGTCGTCCTCATGATCGTGGCCGCGCTCGCGTTGGCCGTGGTGCCCGCGACGCGCCGCCGCCGCACCGTGCACGTGCAGCGCGATGTCGCCGTACGCCGGGTCGTCGAGCAGCCGGTCGTCCAGACACACGTCGTGCGGACCACTCAGGCTCCGGTCGTCGAAGAGATCGTCGAAGAGCGTTAGTACCAGCGCTCAGATACCGCCGACCATGGAAGCGTCGAGACGATCCTTTCTCCGGCGAATTGCCATCCGCGTCCTCGCGTTGTTCGCGCTGATCGCCGCCCTGGGCCTGCTGTTCACGAAGGTCCTCGACGACGTGGCGCCGGTCGCCAACGAGGACAGCGTCAACCGAGCGCTGGCAGCTGACCGCACCGCCACCGGCAACACCGTCACCAGCTTCTTCAGCACCCTGGCGTCGACGCCGGCGATCATCGCGATGCTGCTCATCACCATGCTGATCTTCCGGATCGTCTACCACCGCTGGCGTGAGTCCGCGTTCCTGTTCCTGACCGTCGGCACGCAGACGTTGGTGTTTCTGGCCGTGGCGCTGGTCGTGGCACGCAACCGGCCGGACGTGAAGCACCTCGACCCCGCACCGCCCACGTCGAGTTTCCCTAGCGGGCACACGAGTGCGGCAACAGCCCTGTTCGTCGGTATCGCCCTCGTCATCGGCTGGCACACCGGGCGCGCCTCCGTGCGGGGGCTGGTCGTCGCGCTGGCGCTGCTGGTGCCGATCGCGGTCGCCTACTCGCGTCTCTACCGCGGGATGCATCACCCGACCGATGTGCTCACGTCATTCGTCAACGGTGGACTCGCGATCGCGATCTATGCGCGGCACGTGCTGTTCGGCGTTGTCCCCGACGCCTGGAAGCGGCTGCTCGACGGCCCCGACCACGACCTCGAGCCTGCGCTCGACGACCCCCCCGGAGTGCGCGCGTGAAGGCCTACCTCGTCTACAACCCGACCAAGGTCGATGACGTCGACGCGCTGCGTACGACGGTCGAGAAGGCCTGCGCCGAGAAGGGCTGGGAGCCGCCGGTGCTGCTCGAGACGACCAAGGACGACCCGGGAGCGGGGATGGCCCGCCAGGCTGTCGAGGAGCGAGCCGACCTGGTCCTCTCTGCCGGCGGGGACGGCACGGTCATGGCCGTCGCCGCCGGCCTGACCGGCAGCGGCGTGTCTCTCGGCATCCTGCCCCTCGGCACCGGCAACCTGCTCGCACGCAATCTCGACCTGCCCTTGGCCGTCGACGAGGCTCTCGAGATCGCCCTCACCGGCACCGACCGGACGATCGACCTAGGAAGCAGCGCCGCTGACGGGGCGGACGCCAAGACGTTTGCCGTCATGGCCGGCGTCGGTTTCGACGCGGCCATGATGAAGGACGCCCCCGAGAAAGTGAAAGAGAAGCTCGGCTGGGCGGCGTATCTCATCAGCGGTTTCCAGCACCTGCGCGATCACGCGATCACCGTTCGGCTGAAAATCGATGACCAGCCGGAGCTGACCCGGCGCGTGCGGTCGGTCATCGTCGGCAATGTCGGCGAACTGCAAGGCGGCCTGACGCTATTGCCCGACGCGGTGCCGCACGATGGCAAACTCGACGTCGTCGTCCTGCAACCCACGCGTCACCTCGACTGGCTGCGAGTGATCGGCCGATTGATAACTCACCACAAGAAGGAAGACAGCGAGCTCGAGCGCTTTTCCGGTAAGCGGATCGAAATCCGGCTGACCTCGCCGCAGCCGAGTCAGCTCGACGGCGACCCGCAGGACGAGGTCACGAAGATGATCCTCGAGGTCATGCCCGATGCCCTCGTCGTGCGGGTGCCGCAACCCGCGCCTTGACGGTGAGCGCCACTCAGGCCACGTTGGGAAGGTCATGACAGCGCCCCCTACCTGTCCGAGATGCGCCGGACCGCTGCGCGCTCCGGGGTACTGGTCGAGCTCGTGGCAGTGCGAGCGGCACGGGGCCGTGCTCCCGTTCTACCTGGCCCCTGTGCCGTGCCTCGCCGCGATCGAGCGGGTGATTGCCGAATCCGACGTGCCGGTCTGGGTGCCTCGACCGCTCCCGTCGGGTTGGACCGTGACGGGGGTCGGTTGGGCCGGAGACACGCGCAGCCGCGGCCGAGCGAGCCTGATCGCGTTGTCCGGGCCCGCACCGTCGCACGGCGCGGCCGACCTGCTGCTCATCGCCGAAGAGCCAGGTATCGGGCTGGGCGCCCGATTCGCCGGGCTCGCCGGACCTGACCCAGGCGCTGAGCCCGATCGCGCACCGGACATGAAGATCGAAGCGGCCGGTCATCCGACGCCGCTGTGGCGCACCGCGCAGGCCGAAGGCCGCTGCACACTCGTCGGCGAGGGCAAGGCGCAGTGGCTGTGGGCGATCCTGTGGCCCGAGCCGGCGTGGCGCGTGCTCGACAAGGTCGAGCTGCACGACATGCGGGACGGCGGCCATCCCGAGCTCGAGCTCGTATACGGCGCCCCAACGCCGCGGCTGCAGACTCCGCCCCTCGAACTGCCTGACGCGCCGCCTGCGTAGCAGGTGTGATGTCTAGAACGTCGTCGACGACGTGAAGCGGAAGTTCGACAGCCGCAGGGCGGGGGCGCGGCAGCACCCGAAGAACAGTTCGCTGGCCGTCTCGGTGTCGGAGCCGATCGCCTCGATGCTGCTCAGCGCGGCCAGGATCGACTGGGTGAATCGCAGGTTGTGCACGCCGCCTACGATGGCTCCGTCCTCGACGAGGAACGTGCCGTCGCGCGTCATGCCGGTGATCGACGTGTCCATCGGGTTGACGACGTTGGTGTAGTGGAAGCGCGTGACGATCAAACCGCGGGCGAGCCCGGCAATCAGGTCGTCCAGCGGGGTGTCGCCCGGATCAATCATCGGGTGCAAGGGATAGCCGCCGTCGGCGTTCGGGGCCGGCAAGCCATGCCCGGTGGGCTCGACCCCCGCGGCGTGCGCGGTAGCGAGGTCGTGCGTGACGCCGGCAACGACGCCCTTGTCGATGAGCGGCAACCTCCGCTTGGGGACGCCCTCGAAGTCGAACGGCACGCCCGGGAGCAGCGGCGACAGTGCGTCGTCGACGATGGTGACGCGCGGGTCACAGACCTGCTCACCGAGCCGGCCGGAAAACGGCGATCGGCCGTCGAGAAACTCCTTGCTGGAAAAGGCCGTCCAGCACAAGAACTCGACGAGTGTCGCGGTCGCTGCGGGCTCGAGCACGACCGCGTAGTCCCCCGGAGGCAATGCGCGCGGGTTTCGTCCCTGCTCGACCTTGCGAGCGGCGCGCTCCGCGAGAGCGTCAGCGTCGAGCTCGCCGAAGCCAACTCTCGTCGCCTCGGCGAAACCCGTCGACGTCTCTCCCGCAGCGAGAATGGACGCGGCCGACCGCGTGGTCTGCGCGTAGGCGCGGACACCGTTGCTGTTGGCGACAGCGAGCTCGGCCCGGCCGCTCTCGACGGCACCCGAACCGAACACTTCGCGGGGCAGCACGGCGAGCATCGCGGCGACGAACTCCGCCCGCGCGGCCGGCGCGAGGCTCGCCGTCGCTTCGTCGAAAGCGCCTGCGTCGGCGTACTCGGCAGGCTGGGCAAATCCGGCGAAGGTCGCGTCGCGCGGTGTCACCTGAGCCGTCTCGACTGCTGCCCTGGCCGCGCGCGCAACGCTGTCAGCACTGAGGTCGTTCGTTGCAACAACGCCGATGCGGTCACCATCGACGACCACCCGGATGCGCGCCTCGCCGTCGACGCGCGCGGTGTTCTGATGGATCCGGCTGTCGGCGTACCGCGTCAGCGCGCTGTCGCTCGCGGTGATGACGACCTCGACGCCGTCGGCGCCATCTGTGGCGAGGGCGGCCTCCGCCAGGGCGAGCGCGCGGTCATGTCCGAGGCCGCTCATGAACCGTCTCCGGTGGTGATGTTCTGGAAGCGGCCGGTCGCGGCGCCGTGTCCAACGCGCGCGGTCTGGCTCGGCTGACCCTTTCCGCAGTTGGGCACGCCCCATACACGCCAGTCGGCCGCGCCGCCGATCGCGTCGCACGAACCCCAGAAATCCGTCGTCCGCCCGGCGTAGGACGGATTCTTGTACAGCCGGCCGCGCTCGCCGCGGACGATTTCGTACGCCGCCTCGCAGCTGAACTGGAAGTTGACCCTGCGGTCGTCGATCGACCATGACTTGTTGGTGAGCAGCAATACGCCGTCCGGCGTGTCGGCGACGATCGACTCGACGTCGCCCTCGCGAGGTTGCAGTGAGACGTTGTTCATCCGGATCAGCGGGATGCTGCCCCACGAGTCCGCGCGGGCTGTCCCGTTGGACCGGTCGCCGACGACGGCCGCGCATTCGCGGTTGGTCAGGAAGCCGACGAGTACGCCGGCTTCGATCAGTGTCGTCTCGCCCGCGGCAACGCCTTCGTCGTCGTAGGCGAACGTGCCGAGTGCGCCCGGCGTCGTGGCATCGGCGGTGATGGTCACGAGCGGCGATCCGTAGCGGAGCCGGCCGCGGTCGGCGACGTCGACAAAGCTCGTGCCGGCGTACGCGCGTTCCATGCCGAGGATCCGGTCGAGTTCGGTGGCGTGACCGACCGACTCGTGCACCTGCAGCGCGAGCTGACTCGATTCGAGAATCACGGTGCGCCGACCGGGCGGAAGCTCCGGCGCATCGAGCAGCGCAACGGCTTCGCCGGCGGTCGCCGCGGCATGGCCGGCGAGATCGAGCGCCACGACGTTCTCCCAACCGCCGCAGCTGAACTGGCCGCGGAAGCTGTTGGGGTAGCTGCGACGCTGCACGTCGCCGGCGGCGATCGCCAGCGCTCGCAGACCGCCACCGATCTGCACGACGGTCTGGTCGAACCAGCCGTCTTCGGTCGAGCGAAAGTGCGTCGTGTGCTTCCACGCGTCGGTGGTGGCCTCGACGAACGAGACGCCCGCCACCTCACGTCCAGCGGCCGCCGCGGCGAGGAGGTGCTCGACCTTCTCCGCGAGCGGTACGTCGAACGGGTCGCGAGTGTGCGGCGTCACGTAGCGGCCCGCCGGTGGAGGTGTGTCGTCGAGGCGGACCTTGTCTCGCTGGACCGTGCCACTGGCTCGGGCGATGTCCACGGCCCGCTCAGCCGCGCGGCGTACATCGGCCTCATCCGAGGAGTTGGTCGAAGCGAAACCCCAGGATCCGTTGACCAGCGCACGAATGCCGATCCCGCAGCTGGACGCACGACCGACGCCCTGAACGTCGCCGTCGCGGACGTCGATGGACTCGGATTCACTGCTGATCGCGCGGACGTCGGCGTAGTCGACCCCGCGCTTGCGCACGTCGTCGCGCGCGAAATCCGCGAGGTGTGCCAGTTCCATTGCTTGCCTCCCGCGCACGACCTTAGTGGCGCGCGGCGGTGCCGGGCCTGGCGAACCCCACATCCCAGCTGTGACGGCCACAGCTAGCATCAGGGAACACATCAACTTCGGGAGCCTGGCTGCATGCGCATCGATCTG
>JBDSAK010000255.1:0-2583 GCA_039922195.1 Mycobacteriales bacterium | reverse complement strand
CATCGAATTCGAAGTACGCCTTCCTCGGCGCGCTGCGCGCGTCGGCGCAGATGGTCAGCTACGAGATCGCGATGGGCTTCTGCCTGGTCGTCGTGCTGATGGTCGCCGGCACGATGAACATGACGGGCATCGTGATGCAGCAGGGCGAGGGCCGCATGGCGGAGATGGGACTGGGCTTCCTGTCGTGGAACTGGTTGCCGCTGCTGCCGATCTTCGTCGTCTACTTCATCGCCAGCCTGGCGGAGACCAACCGTCACCCGTTCGACGTCGTCGAGGGGGAGTCGGAGATCGTGGCCGGTCACATGATCGAGTACTCGGGGATGTCGTTCGCGATGTTCTTCCTCGCCGAGTACGCGAACATGATCCTGGTGTCGACGCTGTGCGTGCTGCTGTTCCTCGGCGGCTGGCTGCCGCCGTTCGGCTTCCTCGACTTCATTCCCGGCTTCCTGTGGCTGGCCATCAAGACCTTCGTCGTCGTCACGATGTTCCTGTGGGTGCGCGCGACCTTCCCGCGCTACCGCTACGACCAGATCATGCGGCTGGGCTGGAAGATATTCATTCCCGTCACGCTGGTCTGGCTGGTCGTGGTGGGCCTGTGGATCCAGTCCCCGTGGAGCCTCTGGCACTGACATGAACCCGCAGCAGCAGCAGCCACCGCAACAGCACACCGCAGCACCGCAGCGGGTCCGCGCGGCGGCCCATCCCCCCACGCGCGAGGCATCGTCATGAGCGCCGTCAAGGACTTCATCTCCAGCTTCTTCCTGATCGAGCTGTTCAAGGGCATGGCCCTGACCGGCCGCCACTTCCTGTCGCCGCACATCACGGTGCAGTTCCCGGAAGAGAAGACGCCGCTGTCGCCGCGCTTCCGCGGCCTGCACGCGCTGCGCCGCTACGACAACGGCGAGGAGCGCTGCATCGCCTGCAAGCTGTGCGAGGCCGTGTGCCCGGCACTGGCGATCACGATCGAATCCGACCAGCGCGCCGACGGCAGCCGCCGCACGACGCGCTACGACATCGACCTGACGAAGTGCATCTTCTGCGGCTTCTGCGAAGAGAGCTGCCCGGTCGACTCGATCGTCGAGACGCACATCTTCGAGTACCACGGCGAGAAGCGCGGCGACCTGTACTTCACGAAGGACATGCTGCTGGCCGTCGGCGACCGCTACGAAACCGAGATCGCCGCCAGCCGCGCGATCGACGCGAAGTACCGTTGACCCGACGCCGCGCCCTGCCTGCCGAGACGACCGTCATGTCCTCCACCACCGCGCTCTTCTACACCTTCGCGGCCGTCCTGCTGTTCGCGGCCTTTCGCGTCATCACCGCGCGCAGCACCGTGCATGCGGCGCTGTACCTGGTGCTGGCGTTCTTCAGCGCCGCCTGCGTGTGGATGATGCTCGAGGCCGAGTTTCTCGCCATCGCGCTCGTGCTCGTCTACGTCGGCGCGGTGATGGTGCTGTTCCTGTTCGTCGTGATGATGCTCGACGTCAACAGCGATGCGATCCGGACCGGCTTCTGGAAGCACTTTCCGCTCGCCGGCGTCGTCGGCGCGGTGATCGCGCTCGAGATGGCGCTGGTGCTGACCCGCGGCTTCGACCTCGCCGACGCCGCGGCGCTGCCCGATGGCGTCGGCGGCATCGGCAACACGAAGGCGCTCGGCATCCTGGTCTACACGGAATACCTCTACCCGCTGCAGGTGGCCGCGGTGCTGCTGCTGGTGGCGATCATCGCGGCGATCGCGCTGACGCTGCGCGCACGCAAGGACAGCAAGCGCGCCGATCCGTCGCAACAGGTGCGCGTCAAGAAGGCCGACCGGCTGCGCATCGTGCGGATGGCGCCCGAACCCGCCTCGACGCCAGTGCCACCCGGGCCCGAACCCCAAGGCGGCAGCCGATGAGCGACACCCTCGCAGGCGGCCTGACGCTAGGGCACTACCTGTCGCTCGGCGGCGTGCTGTTCGCGCTGTCGGTGGTCGGCATCTTCCTGAACCGGCGCAACCTGATCGTGCTGTTGATGGCGATCGAGCTGATGCTGCTGGCGGTCAACCTGAACTTCGTGGCCTTCTCGCACTACCTGGGCGACATGTCCGGTCAGGTGTTCGTCTTCTTCATCCTGACGGTGGCCGCGGCCGAGTCGGCGATCGGCCTGGCGATCCTGGTCGTGCTGTTCCGCAACCGCGCATCGATCAACGTCGAGGAACTCGACGCACTCAAGGGCTGAGAGTCCGAGGCCAACCCCCGATGATTTCCGAAACGCTGCTCCTGCTGATCGCGCTGGCTCCGCTGGTGGGCGCCATCGTCGCCGGCCTGTTCGGCCGTGCGGTCGGTCGCCGCGGCGCGCATGGGGTCACGATCCTCGGCGTCACGGTGTCGTTCGTCGCCTCGGTCTTCGTGCTGTGGCAGGTGCTCGGTGGCGCGCGCTTCGACGCCTCGGTCTACGAGTGGGCGGTGGTCGGTGACGTGCGCATGGAGGTCGGTTTCCTCGTCGACGGTCTGACCGCGATGATGATGTGCGTCGTCACCTTCGTCTCGCTAATGGTGCACATCTACACCATCGGCTACATGGCCGACGACCCGGGCTACCAGC
>JBDSAK010000254.1:0-7183 GCA_039922195.1 Mycobacteriales bacterium | reverse complement strand
GTCCACGAACTCATCCACCACCTGCACGACGTCGACCGCGGCCTCACGACGCCCCCCCAAATCCCGCGAAATGACCTCTGACCGTGAATCGCCACGCTCAATTTCAGCGGAGACTCGACGCAATCGGTCATTCACTCGGGTGGAGACGCCGAGCTAGTACGTCGGGAGACTCGGGTCGACCTGCTTGACCCACGCGAGTACGCCGCCCTGCACGTGCGTCGCCGATGCGAAGCCCGCGCTCTTGAGCACCGCGAGTGACTCTGCCGACCGGACTCCCGACTTGCAGTGCAAGACGATCGGCTTGTCCTGCGGCAGCTCGGACAGCTTGGCCGGGAGGTCGCCCTTCGGGATCAGCACAGAACCAGGGATGCGGACGATGTCGTACTCGGCCGGCTCGCGTACGTCGACGAGCAGGAAGTCGTCGCCGCGGTCGAACATCTCCTTGAGCTCCCCCGCGGTGATCGTCGACCCGGCGGCTGCCTCGACCGCGGCGTCGGAAACGGCGCCACACCAGGTCTCGTAGTCGATGAGTTCGGTCACCGTGGGGTTCTTACCGCAGAGCGCGCACTCGGGGTCCTTGCGCGCGCGCACCTTCCGATACGACATCTCCAGCGCGTCGTAGATCATCAGCTGACCGACGAGCGGCTCGCCGATTCCGGTCAGCACCTTGATCGCTTCGGTCACCTGGATCGAACCGACCGACGCGCAGAGCACACCGAGTACGCCGCCCTCGGCGCAGGAGGGCACCATGCCCGGTGGCGGCGGCTCCGGATAGAGGCAGCGGTAGCACGGGCCGTGCTCGGCCCAGAAGACCGAGGCCTGACCGTCGAAGCGGAAGATCGAACCCCAGACGTACGGCTTGCCGAGCAGCACGCAGGCATCGTTGACGAGGTATCGGGTCGCGAAGTTGTCGGTGCCATCGACGATGAGGTCGTAGCCGGAGAACAGCTCCATGGCGTTCTCAGACGTCAACCTGGTTTCGTGCACCTGCACGTTGACGAACGGGTTGATCTCGCGCACCTTGTTGGCCGCGCTCTGCGCCTTGGAATAACCGACATCGGCCTGGCGGTGGATGATCTGCCGCTGCAGGTTGCTCTCGTCGACCACATCGAACTCGAGGATGCCGATCGTGCCGACGCCGGCCGCGGCCAGGTACATGATCGCCGGCGAGCCGAGGCCGCCGGCGCCGACGCAGAGCACGCGTGAGTTCTTCAGCCGCAGCTGACCCTCCAGACGCACGTCCGGAATGATCAGGTGGCGGGAGTACCGCTCGATCTCCGCCTTCGACAACTCGGCGGCGGGCTCGACCAGGGGTGGCAGCGACACGGTGCGGTTCTCCTACGTTTCGGGCAAGGCCTGTCGACGATGCAACCCGCCGACCCGGCTACATGTTTCCGCGAGCCGTGCCGGCACCTCGCATTGTCGCGGCGGCGGAGCGCCGGACGAAACGAACAAACGACGATATGACGTGTTCGCCACATATGTCCGGGGTAGGCCGTCGTCAGCCAACTAGGGAGGTCGTACTGATGGGTCTCGACGACAAGATCAAGAACGCTGCTCAGGACGTCAAGGGTGAGGTCAAGGAGCACGTGGGCAAGGCCACCGACGACGAGCAGATGGAGGCCGAAGGCCATGCCGACCAGTCCAAGGCTGACTTGAAGCAGGCTGGCGAGAAGGTCAAGGACGCCTTCCGCAGCTAGCCATCACGACGCGAGGGGCCCCCACTCTGAACAGGGCGGGGGCTCTTTGCCTGCGCGGGCTGCGGGGCGCAACGGGCTCGACTGGCGTGCGCAGACGCCCCCTCAGGTGCTCGGGCGCCACCACGGCCGCCGCCGCGGTTCCTCCTCGTCCGCAGGAGCGATGTCGTCGCGACCGGACGGCGTCCGGGGGCTGGCGGCGGTCGGCGCGCGTTCGTCGTCGACTTCCGGCTCGGCGACGACCGGGCGTGCTCGGTTACCGAACAGCGCCCGCTCCAGGTCGTACGGCGCCTGGGCGACCGGAAACGCGTGCCGCGGTTCGTCCGCGGCCGGCAGATCACCCAGCGGGTCGTCGTACGGCGCACCCGCCTCGCGAGTCGATCCCGAGGTCGGCGCCGGGCGCGCGTCGTCCACCAGGCCGCCGGCGTCGTCGTCGTCGGGCTCGGTCGACGGATGCGCCGCCCGAGCCGGCGGGTCCTCGGCCGGCGACCAGGGAAGACTGGAACCGACCAGCGGGCCGGCGCCGCCAGCGGCGGAATCGGCGGGTGCCTCCGGCGCGAATGAGTGCGGCATTTCCGGCGCGGGTTCGGCCTCGACAGCTGGCTCGGCCCCGGCGTCCGGCTGGGCCCCGGCGTCCGGCCGGGATTCGGTGTCCGGCACGGTCGCCGCTCCGGTCGGCAGCCCCTCCGGGGAGTAGGTCGCTCGCGGCGCGGGCGCCTGCGCCAGGTCGATCGGCGACCCGCCGCCGCCGGGGCGCCGCAGCAAGGCTTCCGCCAGCACGAGCACCGCATTGTCGACGTGGCCCGCGACGGTCAGCGCGGTCTGCTCGGCGGCCGAGTCGATGCGGGTGCGCAGCTCGGCCACCTCATACCGAATCTGGGCGAGCGGCTCGGACCGGACGGCGTTCGTCGCCTGCTCGCGTCCCGACTCGACGAGCCGCTCCAGCTGCCCCGAGATCCCCTGCAGCACCTGGGCGCTGGTGCTGACGGCGCCGACGATCGCCTGCAAGCGATCGTCGAGCTGCGCGAGCCGCGAGCGGGTGTCGGCGGCATGCGCGGCGAGCTCCTGCCGTACGTCGTCCTGCCCGCCAGGGGCCACCCGCGCGTCGCGCTGCACGTCGGCGAGGGCGTTCCGCACATCGGCGAGCAAGGATTGCACTTCGCGCTGTTCGTGGACTTGCTCCTCGACGGCCTTCGAGAGCAGCGCCTGCATGCGCTCACTCACTGCCCCGCCCGGCGCCGGGGTCAATCGCAGGTACTCGTCCACGCAGGGCCTCCGCAAGCTTCGTCGATCTTGGTCAGTTGAGCTTAGACCTGAGCCGCCGTCGGCTGGTTGGCGATCATGTCGAGGAAGGCCCGCGCAACCAGCTCCGGCTGCTCAAGTTGCGCCACGTGCCCGGAGGCATCAGCCGCAACGAACCGCGCACCGGGAATCACCCGGGCCGCCCGCTGACCGACGGCAAACGGCACCAGCCTGTCGCGCCGGCCATGCACCACGAGCGTCGGCATCCGCAGGCTCGCTGCCTGCCGCCACAGATACGCACGGCCGGGCTTGACGTACTCGAGAACGATGCCGCGCAAGGACAGGGTCAGCGCGTCGGCGTACCAGGCGGCCGACCGACGGCTACGCATCTCCTCGATGGCCTCTTCGCGCCGCTCGGGCGCGATCCCTGACGGATCGGCGAAGCACAGATCGATGACCGCCTCGGTGCGCCGCTGCGCCGAGTGCCGGCTCAAGCCGCGCACGACGACCGACGCGAGGCCGGGGACCAGAAGCATCGGCATCCGGGGGTCTGAACCGACCTTGGGCCGGTACGACGGGAGCGCGGGGGAGACGAGCGTCAGCGTCCGCACCAGGCCAGGAGCGGTCGCCGCAAGTCGCACCGCAACGGCACCGCCAAGCGAGTTGCCGAACAGGTGCACCGGTTCGTCGAACGTCTGCTCGAGGTAGCCGCGGACGGCGCGAACGTGCGCGTCGATGCCGTAGTCGCCGGCCACCGGCGGGGCGGATCTGCCGAAGCCGGGGAGATCGAGTGCGTGCCCGTCGTACTCGTCGGCGAGCAGGCCCATCAGGTCGGTCCAGTTGGTGGCGGAGCCGCCGAGACCGTGCACGAACACCGCGGGCACGCCGGCGCCGGCGTGCCGCACGAAGAGCCGCTGCCCATCAATGTCGACAGTGCGACCCGGCCACGGTGGCAGCGGGCTCTCGCCCTTGCCCGGCAGGCGCTTCAGCGTCATCCGCTGAGCGTAACCCGCGGCTTCGGCCACGGGCGCGACGCCGATTCGCTCTTCCACGGCGTACTGGAACTCCCCCAGTCACCTCGCCAACATCCTCAACCCGAGCTTCGCTACGTCGGGATCGGTTGGGTCACGCGCGCCGACGGCCCGGGCTATAACACGCAGAACTTCGTGAACTCCTACGAGGCGTCGGCTGGAGTGTGCCGAATTCCGGGTGGTTCGCTGACCGGAGGGAAACGCCTGTCAGGTAAGGAGCTTCTCGATCCGGCGGTTGACCGCGTCGAGGGTCGCCCGGATGCACGCCTGTCGCACATCCTCACGGACGACGGCCGCTCCGGTGAGCCGCTCGACACCGCGCGACGAGACAAGGGTGACGCCCGCAATGACGGTGCGCCCCTGACCCATCTGCGAAACCTCGAGGTGATCGAGCTCGAAGCGGACGGACTGCCCGATCAAGCCTTCGACGGCGTTGAGAGTGGCGAGAGCAACGGCCTTGTGTACGCCGGACTGCGTCGCCGTACCCGTCGCGTTGCCGATCGAGTCACGGTCGCCGTGGCCGAGCGTCACCGTCGCGGTCACGTCCAGACCCGACGAGACGAGGTGCATCCGCTGGATGGAGGGCCGCGTGCTCGCGGGCTCGGGCTCGTCCTCGATGGGGGTGGGGCTGATATCGGCGTCCTCGACGAGCTGCACGCGCTGGGCGTCAACGCCAAGGCCGAAACGTTCGCGGAGGAGCCGGCCGACCGATGTCGCGACCTCGACCTCGTCATAGCCGGCGATCAAGCCGAGTCGCAGCAGTCCCAGTCCGCCACCGTCCGCGTCGGGCTGCACGTCGGCGTCCGAAACGCCCGGGACCGCGCGCAGGGCAGCGACGATCTCGTCGTAGTCGGTCACCGTCACCGTTGAACTCCCACCCAGGGCACGCTGGACATTGTTGTCCACCCTATTGATCGGCGGTGTCCGGCAATTGCTTGAGCAACGCGACGTCGGACCGGCCACCTATGCGCTTTTACGGGTGGCCTTCCGGGTGGGCTTCTCGGCCGCCGCGGGCTTTTTCGCGGCAGGCGCGGAGGACTTGCGAGATGTCGCCTTCTTCGGCTTGGCCGCTCCCGCGGCCGTGCCCTTTGCCGGCGCGGGAGGGGCACCGGACTTCTTCGCCTTGGCTGCCTCGACGCTCGCCCGCAGCGCCGACATCAGGTCGACGACCCCGGTCGTCTGCGCCGCTGCCTCGGCCGGCTGGACGACCTCGCGGCCGGCGACCTTGGCATCGATCATCTCGTTGAGCGCCTCACGGTAGGCGTCGCCGTACTGCGAGGGATCGAAGTCGGCACTCAGGCTGTCGATCAGCGCACCGGCCATCTGCACCTCTTGGGGCCGGACCTCGACCTTGTCCTCGAGGAAGCCGAAGTCGGGCGTGCGAATCTCATCGGGCCACAGCATCGTCTCGAGGACGAAGACGCCGTCCTTCACGCGCAGCGTCGCCAACTGCTCGCGCGAGCGAAGCGCCACCTTCACCAGTGCGACGCGGCCGGACTGCTCGAGCGCCTCACGCAACAGGACGTAGGGCTTGGTCCCCGTCTTCTCCGGCTCGAGGTAGTAGCTCTTGGCGAAGTAGATCGGGTCGACCTGCTCCAGCGGCACGAACTCGAGTACGTCGATCGCCCGGCTGGTCGCGAGCGGCAGGTCCTTGAAGTCCTCGTCGGTCAGCACCACGGTCTCGCCGCTGGAGAGCTGGTAGCCCTTGGCGATGTCGGCGTACTGCACCTCTTTGCCGTCGATCTCGCAGATGCGCTTGTAGCGGATGCGGCCGCCGTCCTCGGCGTGAACCTGGTTGAACTGCACGTCGCGCTCCTCGGTTGCCGAGAAGAGCTTGACGGGGATGGTGACGAGCCCGAAGGAGATCGAGCCCTTCCAGATCGAACGCACGAGATGCCTCCACGGGACTGGCGGGCCGGGGAGTTGCCGCCGTCCAGGAAGATCGTGCTACCCCGAGCGCGACATGGCTACTCCCGACACCCGCTCCCCGTCCCCCACCCCACAGATCCGCGAAGTGACCTCTGACCGTGAATCGCCACGCTCAGTTCGCGCAAATCATCAAGGCGATCGGTCATTTCGCCGGGCGCGGAGGACCTCGCGAGTCGAAAACGCGTCGCCGTGCCACCGGGCGCTGCAGCAGAATCGGCGCATGATCGACACCCCGACGCTGGCCGGCACGCATGTGCGGCTCGAACCGATGACCCGCGGGTCGGCTGCGGCCCTGCTCGAAGCCGCAAACGCCGACCGCTCGACGTACGACCTGACCCGCGTCGCCGACTCGGTCGAGGAGATGCAGCAGTACGTCGACCGCGCGCTCAGCGACCAGGCGGCGGGCACCGTCGTGCCGTTCGTCGTGGTGGCGACCAGCACCGGGAACGTGGTCGGCACCACGCGCTTCCTCGACATCGAGTGCTGGCCCGAGCCGCAATGGCCCCAACCGACCGTCGTGGAGATCGGCCACACCTGGCTCGCCCGCGCCGTTCAGCGCACCGCGGTCAATACCGAGATGAAGTACCTCATGCTGCGGCACGCGTTCGAACACTGGGGGGTGCTGCGAGTGACGCTGAAGACCGATGCCCGCAACGAGCGGTCCCGCGCCGCGATCCTGCGCATCGGCGCAACATTCGAGGGCGTCCGCCGCGTGGCTGTTGTCGCCAGCGACGGGGGGGTCCGGGACAGTGCCTATTTCTCGATCGTCGCCGACGAGTGGCCCTCAGTCGAACGCTCGCTCGCCGCCAAACTCGGTTGACTCCAGGAGATCAGATCAGGCCGCCTGGACACTTGTGCAGAACGAGCAGCGCCGCGCCGCCGCCGGAATCATCGACAGGCATTCGGCGCACTCGCGCACCGGCGGATCGGCGTCCGGTTCGCTGCGGAAGCGCTCCATGGCCCGTCCGACCGGCTTGACGACAAAGAAGTACACGGCGGCCGCGGTGACCACGAACGTCAGCAGCTCGCCGATGAAGGCGCCGATGGGGAAGCGGGTGTCGGAAACCTCGAAGTACTTGCCGCGGAAGTCACCCGCGGAGCCCAGCAGCAGGCCCACGAGCGGCGTGATGAACGCATCGACGAAGGCTCCGACAACCGCGGCGAACGCCAGGCCGATGACGATCGCTACGGCAAATTCAACGATGTTGCCGCGGAGCAAAAACTTCTTGAAGCCGTCCATCGGTCCTCCTGTATCGCAGGGGCAAGCGTTTGCTCACTCCCACG
>JBDSAK010000253.1:0-9943 GCA_039922195.1 Mycobacteriales bacterium | reverse complement strand
GTCGATCGGCACCGCGAACTTCACGGCAAGAATCCCGGTGCCGAGCGCACCGGCCCCGACGTGCGTCGAGCCGCAGCAGTCGGTGGACCCGGTCGTGTCGCTGAACGCAGCGGTCGGCGCAAGAGGGTTGATCAGGTCCTGCCCGAGGTCGACGTTGCCCGACCGCGGATCGGTGCCGGTAGGCAGCGTCACCCACGAGCCGCCCCAGTCACGGGTGTACCAGACGCGGTCCGTGCCGATCGCCAGATGCGTGGCGCCGCCGTGCGACACCGCGTCGGCACCCGCGTAGAACAGCGATGCGTCGTTCTCGATCGTCTCCGACGTCTTCTTCGTCAGAGTGCTCTGGGTCAGCCGAACCGCGCCGCGCAAGACGGGCGCGTTACCGGTGCCGTCGCTCGACTGCCACTGCGCCTTGATGTACTGGGTGAAATAGCGATTCCTCGCGGCCGGGTCGAACACCGTGCCGCCGCCGTCACCGCCGAAGCTCTGCCACCACACCGTGTCGCCGACGCGCACCGCCGTGCCGTTGTCCTGGAAGCCCGCGGCGACGATCCCCGCGTTGGTCGGATGGCTGGCGACATAGCCGGGCTGCAACACCGCCAGTCCGTCGTTGTAGGCACCGAACGTGCGGGCGTCGCCGTCGTCGTCCGAGCGGTAGACGCCGCCGTCGCAGCCCACCCAGACCGTGCGATCCGTCAGCGCAACGGGACCGGGAGGACCTACGCGGAGCACATGTACATCGGCGTGCACGCCCTCGCCGATCGGCGTCGGATTGACGTCGGTCGTCGTCGTGTCACAGCGGTAGATCGCCGCATCGAAAGTGTCCTCGGTCCGCACGTAGGACCCGCCGATGTAGATCCGGCCGGCCGTGGGGTGTGCGCAAATGCACATGTCGTAGTTGGACTGGTCAGGAGCGGTCGGGCCGAACAGCTCGGGCGGCGTACCGGCGAGTTTCGTGCCGGCGACGCCGACGATCGCGGCCGTAGCGTCGATGCTCCAGACCTGCGCGGGCGGGTTGGCGACATTGGTCTCGGTCGCGGTGCGAAGGCGTCGGGCGAGCACGAAGACCTGCGAGCTGTCCGGACTCGCCGCGAGGGCTAGTCGGGTGTCCTTTGGCGCGGGCCGGGTTGCTGCTGGGTCGGTGAACATGTCGTCGAGGCGGACCTGCGTGAAGACCAGGCCGACCGGGTTGATCGGGGTCGCCGCCGGCCCGGTGAACTCGGTCACCCACAGCGCACTGCGCTCCGCGACCCAGATGCGCACCGTGTTGGCAGGCCGGCGGGTGACGACAACGTCGATCGGCACTTTCGCGATCGGCCATGGGGCGAAGCGCGCCCACGTGCCAGCCGGCGGCTTGAAGTACAGGCCGTTGGTGGTCGCCGCGAACAGCTGCTGCTCGTTATCCGGGTCGCCGACGATGCGGATGACCGCGTGGCCTTTGAGCGACTCCGGATTCGCTGCCGGCGAGTCCTTGAGCAGCACCTGCCACGCGCCCGACGCGGCGGGTCCCACGGCATGCAGCAGGCCGATGCCGGCGATCTTGCCTCCCGGCGTTCCACCGGCGCCGCCGATTTCGCCGGTGCCGACCCACACCTCGTCCTGCGAGCCGTTCGCCGCGGTGCCCCAGATGACGTGCACCGCGCCGCACGCGAGCGAGTTGGCGACGGTGCCGATGTCGGCGCGGTCGGGCGACTCCTGCCAGTCGTCGAGCGGGCGCCACGACTGGCCGCGGTCGCCGGAGAACCACACGCCGCCGGCAGCAGTTGCGGCATACACGCGGTTGTTGTCGTTCAACCGGTCGACCGCGATGTCACGGATGCGCCCGGCGACGTTCGGCTTGCCGGTCGCCTGGCCGTTCGTCATGACCGAAGGACCGATCGGGAACCACAGGTTCTGGTTGCCGACCGGTGCGTTGTGCGGGACGCCGCGAACGCGCCCGCGCCTACGGCGCGCCGGGAGCGGTAGGTCGACGATCGCCTCCGGATCCATCAGCGGCCGGAACTGCCGCAGGTGTCCGGACCGGCCGTCCGGGTCGTCCGCTCGCTTCCCACCGACCGGCCAGTCGTAACTGGTCATGACTGCCCCTCCGCCGGCGGGTTGGGCGCGACCCGGATCCAGCCCTCCTGCACTTCCGGCGCGGTGTCCGGCAGCAGCGCCGACTGCGTCGCGGCGAGGATCGGGTCGTCCTTCCACGTCGTCGGGGTATCGCGCCGGGTGAACAGTTGCTCCGCCGGGAACGCCGCGACCTTGGGCAGCCGCACCTTGTCGGCGTCGATGAGCAGCGGTCCGACCCGCAGCGAAGGTGCGAGCACCGACAGCCCCGGCGCGACCCAGTCGCGCGACAGCGCCCGCGACGTGCGCGGCAGGATGCCCGACGTCAGGTGCACCTTGCCCCCCGGGTGCATCAGCAGGGTCAACCGCACCGTCTGCCCCGGATGGATGCGCAGTACGCCGGACGCGTCGACGTACGAGTGCTCGATCGGCACCGGTAGGTTGGGCGCCGCGCCTTCGGTCGCGAGGACGCCCTGGCAACGCCCGCTCGGCAGCGCCTGCGCCGCGATCACCTTGTCCACCAGGTGGAAATGCGAGTAGTCGTCGTCGACGAAGTAGCCGAGCAGCCCGTCGTCGGAACGGGTCAGCTCGCCGAGCCGCACCTCCAGCGCGAGCTGCGCCAGGTCGGCGTACGCGCCCGTGCGGCCGGTGCGCAACGCCTCCGGGTCGTAGACCAGCGCCTCGGTGTCGGGCAGTACGTCGAGCGCCAGCCGCGCGGCCACGACCGCAATCGGGCGGCCGACGAGACCGGCGATGTGCTCTCGGCCGAGGGAGCCGAACGGATCCACGGTCCACAGTGTCGTGTCGATCGCCCGCAGCAGCGCGGACAGCGGCGACTCGGTCTCCGGCCGGTCGGGTGTGCCTTGACGTGATGTCGCGTCTGCGGCGACGAGACCCGCCGCGATCCAGCCGACCCGGTGGTTGCGCGTGTCGGGGTCCTCGGTCGGACCGGCGCCCGGAGCGACGTCGGTGCGGCCCGGCGCGATCTCCCAGCTGACCGCGTCGCTGAATGGGTCGTGCAGCAGCTCGCCGAGCGGCCGGCCGTCGGCGGAGAACACCTCCAGCGACTCGTCCATGTGGTCGGGCAGCAGGAAGCCGGCGATCGGCGTGGCCTGCGCGGCAGCGTCGGACTGGTCGACTTTCGCCAGCTGTGCGTCTAGCGCCGTCGACGTGGCGTCGACGAGGTCCAAGCGCCACCGCGCGGGAGCCGCGAGCCGCGGGCGCAGGACCATCGCCCTCGGCGACGTGTCGGCAACGCGCGCACTGACGACGGGGTCGAGCGGCAGGTCGAGCAACCGGCCGAACGCGTCGACCAGCCGCGCCCACGTCAGCGTCAGGCGACCCGCGCTCAGCAGCCGCGGCAGCACGACGGCCAGGGCACGACGGGTGCCGTCGGGCAGCGCGTCGACATCGCGCATCACCAGGCCGCGGTCGTAGCGCAGGCCGAGCAGTTGCTCGCGGATGCCGTCGAGCGCGACGGACATCAGGTCGAGCCGGGACAGCACGTCACGCAGGGCGGCAAGTGCGGTTTCCGTCGCGGGCTCCGCAAGCCCGTGCCCGCCGAGGTCGCGCGCGCGTTCCTCTGTCAGCCAGCGCTCCACCCCGGCAGCGATCGTGCCGGCCGCGCCGGTCAGCACCGCGCTCCGACCTTGCACCACCACGGTGTCGGGCAGCGTCACCGGCGAAACCGGATCGACGCCGGGCTCGAGGTCGATGCCGCCGAGCGTCCAGCCGGTCAGCGGGCCGAGCTCGAGAGTCACTTCCCAGTCGCAGAACAGCGGCCGCCACGGCTGGCCCCACTGCGTCACGCCTTCCGGATGGCTCCACACCCCTGCGGACATGGAGAAGCGAGTGAGCGCCTCGGTCGCCCGCTGGCGGCTCGCCGCCGACTCGACCGGCGTGCCGGTGATGCCCGCGAGGCGGTCATCGTCGGCCGCGTAGTACGCGAACGACAGTGCGGCCTCGGCGCGAAATCGAGACTCGAACAAGTCGTTGCGAGAGCCGCCCCGGTCGGCCAGCCGCGCCCGCCAGCCCGTCAGGTTGGGGTCTTCGGCGAGCGATTCGCGCGCGAGCAACAAGACCTCGTCCGGTACGGCGGCCGTGCCGAGCGTGCGCAGCAGCTGCGCGCCGGTGAGCAGCCCGGTGTGACCGGGGTCGACCTGGTCGGAGAGCCGGCAGACCAACTCGCCGGTCGCCTCTTCCCGCTCGATCGCGGTCATCGTGCGTCCGCCGCCGACGACGGCGAGCACCGGCGCGCCCGGCTGGTGGAATCGAGGGGCCGGCCGGACCACCTCGCGCACCTTCGCGCCCGACGTGGCTGCCGCCGTACCGCTGCGAACGTCGGTGTCTCGCGCCGATTCCCGTCTCGACTCAGCGGAGAAGGACGTCGTCGTCTTCGTGTAGGGCCGTTCCTTCGCCGACCACAGGATGGTTGCGTCGGCGACCAGGTCTGGCCTGACCTTCGGGCCGACTTTCTTCCCCGGTCGGAAGCCGGAGCCCGGGTCGCGCGGCGCCGCCGGCTTGTCGACGAAGCGGTCAACGCCCTCGGTGCCGCCGGGCAGCGTCCCGAAGCCGCGCGTGTGCTCATAGGCATCGATGTCGGACCACGTGTCGGACTGCCGCAGGCGCGACATCAGTCCGGCTGAGAACGCCGCGAGGAGTCGCTCCGCGCCGCGACGGGCCTCGTCGTCGGAGGTGTTCAGCGCGCTGCCGGTGACCGCCATCGTCGCCGCGACGTCACTGGTGCTCGCGCCGATGGCCGTGCGCAGTCCGGCCGCTGGCGGCCGGCTGTCCGGCGAAGGGCTGCGCCGTAAGGGAATTCCGTGGATGCGACCGTGCAGCAACGTCGTGCGTGTCGGTGCGGACGGCAGCAGCACCGCGGAGATCACCTCCTCGGCGAACCCGCTGACGGCGGACCGCAGTTCCATCGCCTCGGCCGTGACGTAGCCGGTGTTGTACCGAGTAGTGGCGGGCGCCTTGCCCGACCTCGTCGCGTAGTCCTGCGTGTAGCGCGACACCGGGGTCATCCCGAAGAGTTTTGCGATCCGGTGCCGTCGGTCTGCGTCGTCGCGCCGTGACGTGTCGGGGCTGGGGTGGTCAGGGTCGTTCCAGCCGAGTTCGTCGAGCCGCGCGCGGTAGCCGACGTCGCTGCCGACGCCGTCGAGTGGATCGTCCTCGCTGCGCGTCCACCAACCTGCTACGACGTACGACAACGCGTCGCCCTCCAGCTCCACGCCCGCCAGGTCGTCGAGCGGGTCGTGAAGCGAGAGCCGGCCCTGCGCGGCGTCGTAGCACTGCGCCCACGCCGGCCCGCCGACGTGCATCGTCAACTGTTCGCGCGGGACCGGCGTACCGACAGTCCTGCTGTTGGCGCTGACCGTCGGGTAGTCCGCGAGCGGCGTGACGGTCGCGGCGACGGCGTCGACGACCCAGCCGGTGACCATGGGCTCACGCGCACCCCCGGCCACGGCGAGGCGCAGCACGACCCAGCGGTCGGGCAGCAGCGGCAGATCAAGGCGCCGCCGGGTCGCATCGCCTGGTGCCGCCGGGTCGTCGACGATGCGGCCGTTGCCCAGAGCTGTCGGCACCGACCACAGCAGGTGTACGCCGGATGGCCGGACGGCGCCGGGGTCGCGGACATCGAGCGGATCCAGTGCGTCGTCGCTGTCGCGGAACGGCAGCCGCACCATCGTCTCGTCGCCGCCCGCGCCGGCCGGCACGACGAACGCCTGTACGTCGACCGGCACCAGCAGCCGCGGCTCCCGGATGAGTCCGCGGTCGTACCTGTTGAGGTCGGCCGACGCGACGTCGAGTGTCGTCAGCGCCGCCCATCGCGGAGTACTCGCCGCCTTGATGATCTGGTCGCGTGTCACGTCAGCCATGCGATCAGCTCCTCAGCACGTTCTTGGCGAGCTCGAAGCGCGTCGCGAGCGCCACCATGTTGACCGTGGGGACGAATGCGTCGGCGCCGGGAGCCACCGTCGTGTCGCCGAAGACCTGCCGCAGCGGGAAGTCGAGCATCTGAATCGCGAACTCGGCGGCGTCGACGCCGCCCCCCATATGGGCCTCCGTCACATCGATGAGGTCTTTGTTGAGCTTCTTCATGTCGATGACGCCGGGCGAGCCGGCGCGGAACGGCACGTCGACGGTGCGCACCTCGCCGTCCGGCCGCTTGAGCGGTCCCTTGTTGGGGTTCGCAACGTCGCGCACTGCCAGAACCGCCTTCTGCTGGCCCGCGGTCGTGACCTCCTGGAGGCTGACGCCGAACTGGATGCCGCACCGCGGTTCTTCGATGTGCACGACCTTCGGCACGCCGTCGAAGAGGACGAGCAGCACCGCAGGAGCGAGCCGCTCGATCCGCAGCAGCCGCACCCGGTCGGGACTGGTGTCCATCTCCGGAATCGTCCGGTCGTCCCGCAGGGTGTCCTTCGAGTAGGCGCGCACGTGCAACCCCGGCCAGCCCGACACGAGCCGCGATCGCAGCACGAAACCGGTGATCGGGCCGCCGGCGCCTATCGGCCGGCCGGCAGCGTCGACTACCGGAGCGTCGGCGTCCTTCATCCGCACGAGCCGCTCGGCCTTGTCGACCTCGTCGCGCACGACGGCGTACAACTGCTCGAGCTGCACCCGGTCGGACGAGTTGACGGTGCCGACACTGAGCGCCCCCTCGACGAGTGCGTCGGTGGCGTTGCGGTCGAGGTAGAAGAAGCGAATCGTTTCCGGCGGTGTGAGGTCGGCGTCGGCGACGAGGTAACTGAACGGCACGCCTTCCAGCAGCCGCAGGCGCGCGAGGAAGCGCACGAGCGGCGCCGGAACGACACCGTCCGGATCGACGCCGTCCTCCGGAACCGTCGGTTCGGCGAGCGAGCCGATCGCGGCGGTCAGCGTCAGCTGCGCCGCGCTGAGCGAGCTGAGGTACGCCGCCGAAGTGAGGTCTGGCATCAGCTGTCGCCTCTCGTCGCTGCGGAAGCTGCATCGTCGATGAGCCGGTCGAGCGTGTCCTTGCGGCGGCTGCTGCGCAGCGTCGCGCTACCCAGGCCACCGATGGGTCCGCCGGCTTCCAGCTTGAGTACGTCGACGGTCAACCGGGCCACCTGCTCGCTCAGGATCGAGCGCACGGACGCGAGCGCCTCGCGATCGCGCGACAGCGGCTTGGACGTCACCTCACTGACGGGTACCGGTACGGCGCCGAGGCCGTCGACACCGAACTCCTTCGCCGTACGCCGGGTGACGCGCGGGTCCGCGCCGAGACCGACGAGGACGGCGTCCGGCTCCATGTCGCGAAGCGCGAGCGGCACCCGCGGATTCGTGACCTCCTGGGCGCGCGGGCCGAGCAGATCGGGTTGCGCCATCAACGCACCGATCAGATGAGTGCGGATGAGTTCCTCGAGGCCGCCCCGGGTGCCGCCGACACCGGCGCCGAAATCCGACACGACCAGGCCGCCGAGCAGATCGCCGACCTCACGAGCGCGCGCAGCGCCGAACAGCTCACGGCGCCACTCCATCAGCGCCGAGACGATGCCCGGCTTGTTGAGCGTCAGGAGCCGGCCAATCTCGAACAGCGCTGCGAGCGATACGTCTTCGCGCCCGTCGGGAGTGACCTTGCGCAGCTGGTCGGCAACGTGACGCAGAGGCAGTACGCCGGCCACCGGACCCGCACGCTCCGTCGGCGCCGGACCGAGCGGGCCGCGGTACCACGACCGGGCGGGCTCACCGCGCCGGCTGCGATGCGCCAACGCCACATGCCCTGTCGCCGTAACCTCGGGAATCGGCGCCTGCTGGTCGTGAGCGAGGGTGCCGAGCAGGCCGACTTTGAGTTCGTTCATCAGTCGCTCGAAGCCGCCGGTTCCGGTGCAGACGAAGTCCCAGGACACGAGGACAGGGAATCGCGACGTTCGGCGGAACAGCGGACCGATGACCAGACCGTCGAAGCCCGTCTTGTAGCCCTTGGCAGCCGCGAGCTCACCCGACACGGACCCCGCGTGCGTCAGTGGGCCGGTGGCCCACGCGGTCGCCGACGACTCCACGCCGCGGGACGCGCCGAACGGCGCGATCTCCTTCGACATGTTTGCTGGCGACGCCTTCGCGCTGCGGCGGCCGGACTTCCTCGTCACCCGCGCGGCCGGTCCGAGCTCCATCGCGATCTGGTCGAGCGTCGCGTCAGCCGCCGGCCGGGCGAGCAGCTCCACGTGCGCGAGTTCGGTCACCAGCTCGGGGTTGAAGAACAGCTCCGGCGCGGGTTCGGTCGGCAGCAGTACGTCGAGTTGTTCCTCGAGGTTGATCAGGTAGGCGGTGTAGCGCAGCGGCCGCAGGTCCCCGCCCGGCTCGGCCGGCGGTGCGGGTTGCGGCAGCCGGCTCGACAACACGACCGACAGGAATCCGTCGTCGTCGCCCATCATCAGCTCGGTGTCGGTCAGATCGACCCTGCGCACATGGGCGAGCAGAGCGAGTTCGTCGCGGCACGGAAAAACCTTGTCGATGATGTCCTGCGTCACTTCGAGGTACTTGCCGGTCGGCGCGTCGGCGTCCGCGCCGAGGTCAACCCCTTCGGTGACGCACTCGCTGACGTCGACCTCGGGACTGAGAAAGCCTTCGCCCTCCGCGAGTACGACGAGTGCCAGCCACGGCGGCGATATCGAGGGTGCAGCGCCCGGGTCGGGATTGCGGTCCCAGGGCAGCGTGCGGCGCTTCAGCACAATCTGGGGCAACCGCTCGCGCCAATCGCCGACCGAGCCGGCGGGCGGGAACGTCGACAGAATCTGATCCGGCGGCATGACGTAGCGCGGCGCGTCGATGCGGACCCGGAACTGGGTGTCGTCCACCGGAATCGTCGCGTCGGGGCCGGTCGGCGGCTTCGCGACGAGGGTGTGCTGCGTCGTCATCGTGTACGTGCCGGCCGGCAGCGCGGGACGCGCACTCGGATAGATCTCGAAGAACCCGGGGGTCGTCACCGCCGTCCCCTCCCCTTCGTCGCCGTCTTCTTGGCGACCGTCTTCTTGGCGACCGTCTTCTTGGCGACCGTCTTCTTGGCGACCGTCTTCTTGGCGACCGTCTTCTTGGCCGCGGGCTTCTTGGCCGCCGACGTCTTCTTCGCCGGTTTCCTCGCGACCTGCTTCATCGTTGGCCGCGAGTGGTCGACCGATTCGGCCGCGAGGTGGTAGGTGATCGAGCGCCTCCCGGCACCACCGACGAGCGGTGGTGCCACTGCCGCCTCCAGGCCCACGGTCGCGAGAATCTGGGCGAGGGCGGACACGGACGTGCCCGTCCCGACGACGCCGGCGAGTTGACCTCGGCCACACCCTTCGACGACAACGGACGGTGCCGGGCCGGTCGTGCGCACGGAGTAGATGAGGATCGAGCGAACGCCGTCGACGAGCAGTTCGGGTGGTCGCTGCGCGCCCACTGCGTCGAGGGTGCGTTCGGCATCGAGCAGGCGCATCGAGACGTTGGCCGCAGCGTCGACACCAATGGCGTCGTCCACGATGATCGCGATCGTCTGCACCGCGTCGGTGAACACCGTGACGACCTCGGCCGCGCGGGCCAAGGAGGACGTCGACAGCCAGCCACCATCGGCGCGCTCACGGTTGTCGTCGATGCGACTGCCCTGCGTCAGCACGGTCGCCCCGCTCGCGAGAGCCGAACCCCAGCCGACGAACGGCAGCGACTGGCCGCCGTACCAGCCGGCGACGCTGCCCGCGATCGCGGCCTGGTCGCCGATGCCGACGAGTACGACGCGTTCGGCGGCTCTGGGGAGTGCGACGGGCTCGCGGTCGCGGTCGGGCACCACGATTCTGTCGTCGAGGACCCGGCCGCCGGCAGCCAGGCAGAGCACACGGGTCGCGCCGCCTTCGACGACAACGGAGTCGAGTGACTCGCCGCGCGGCCGGTCGCC
>JBDSAK010000252.1:0-6357 GCA_039922195.1 Mycobacteriales bacterium | reverse complement strand
CCGCCCGCGCCCGGCGTTCCGGCCAACTGGGTCGCCTACACCGATCCGGCCACCGGCTATTCGATCCGCAAGCCGGCGAATTGGACGGTGCTCAAGAATGGCGTCAACACCGACTTCAAGGACCCGGCGACGGGGGCTTACCTGAGGGTTGCGTACCGGCAGCCGCCGGGCGCGGACGCCCTGCAGGCGTGGCGCGACTACGAGCCATCGTTCGCCGCCAGGTACCCGAGCTATCAGCTGATCTCCATGGAACGCACCACTTTCCAGGGGCTGACCAACGCGGCGCGCTGGGAGTACACCTACGGGCGCCAGCGCGCGGTCAACCTCGGATTCGTGCTGGCCGATCGCTCCTACGGGTTTGCGCTGAACTTCGTCGCGCCGCAGTCGGTCTGGAACGCATCACAACCGGCGTTCGAGGCGTTCAAGGCGTCCTTCCGGCAGCCGAACCGGTAACCGTCGGGGCGTCGAGCAGGCTGGTCGGCACCGGCCCGCCGCGCTGCGGCCGGCCGAGCAGGTAGCCCTGTACGAGGTCGCAGCCGTGGCGTTGGAGGTAGTCGAGTTGTACCCGTGACTCGACCCCTTCGGCCGTCACGGTGAGGCCTAGGCCGTGCGCCATGGCGATGGCCGCAACGACGATCGGCGCCTCGTCTCCGGGGGCGGCGATGCGGCGTACGAATGATTTGTCGATCTTGACGTTGTCGAGCGGAAACGCCTCCAGCCGCGACAGCGACGAGTACCCGGTGCCGAAGTCGTCCATGGCTATCCGAACGCCGACCGCTCGAAGCTGCGTCAGTACAGCGGTCACCTCAGGGCTGTCGCCTCCGGCCAGCCGCTCGGTGATCTCGACCTCGAGCAGTTGCGCCGGCAGACCGGTGGCCGCCAGCGAGTCGGTCACGATGTCGATGACGCGAGGTGAGTGCAGCTGTCTGGCCGAGAAGTTGACCGCAACGTGCATCGGCTCGTACGGGCCACGGCCGATGTTCCAGGCGCGGGCCTGGCGGCAGGCGCTCAGCAAAGCGAAGGTGTCCAGCTGGGAGACGAGGCCGGACTGCTCCGCAATCGGCAGGAAGTCGTCGGGACCGATCTCGCCGAGTGTCGGATGCGACCAGCGAAGCAGTGCCTCGGCGCCGATGGCGACGCCGCGTCGCAGGTCGACGAGCGGCTGGTAGGCCAGCCACATCTCCCCGCGTTCGACGGCATGGTGCAGCAGGCTCTCCAGCTGCAAGCCGCGCGCGGCGGGTAGTGCGACCTGTCCTTCGTACTGAGCGGCGGTGTCGCGGCCGCTGTCCTTCGCCTGCTGGAGAGCCGCGTCGGCATGCGCGAGAAGCGTCGCCGGATCGGTCCCGTGCTGCGGGTAGACCGCGACGCCGGCACTTGCTGTCACGAACAGCTGCCGCCCCCCGAGCTGGAAGGGAGCACGCAGTCGATCGAGGATCGAGACGGCCGTCACGAGCGGGTCGGTTGCCCCTGCGAGCAGGACGGTGAACTCGTCACCACCCGTCCGCGCGACGGTGTCCGTCGGGCCGACGGCCGCAAGCAGTCGGGCGGCGGTTTCCCTGAGCAGGTCGTCGCCCAGGCCGTGGCCGAGGCTGTCGTTGACGCGCTTGAACCTGTCGATGTCGAGGAACACGACTGCGAAGCGCTCTCCGAATTGCCTGCCACGGGCAGCCGCCTGACTGACGCGGTCTTCGAAGAGCAATCGATTCGGCAGATCGGTGACCGAGTCGTGCACGATCTGGTGTTCGACCTGCTCGACGAGGCGCGCGTTGCTCAGCGCCGCCGTACCGATCGTCGCCAGGCCGTCGAGCAGCTCTTGTTCGCCGCGCTCGAACGGGTCGAGATGGTGCCGGTGTCCGGCGACGAGCCAGCGCGCACTCGCGCCGTCGTCAACGCGGGCCCCGAGTTCGTCGTCGCCCGCCGGGCGGTCCCTGATCTCGACCTCGCCGGCGCGCAACAGCTCACGCGCCGACTCGAGCAGCGACTCCGTCACGTGCCTGATGTCTATGGACGCATGTGCGTGCGCCGCCGCTCGAAGCAAGCCGTCGAGCCGCTGCCGATCGCGTAACGCCTGCAAGTGGTCGCGGAGCAGCAGCAGCACGACGACGCCCGGTGGCAACAATGTCAGCGGCGCCCACCAGGCGGCGCGTGTCGCGAGCCCGAGAGCGACGCCCACCGAGATGCCGCTGGTCGTGACGAGGGCGCCGACGCCGATACTTTCGCGGGCAACGTCGAGGAACGGCCGCTGTCCGGCGAAGGCGATCGCCGCATAGACACTGGTCCATTTGTAGGTGACGAACACCAAGGCCGACCCGACGCCGGCAACCACGGTCCGGCCCGCGGAGGCTGAGCCGAGCGGCACATCGCCGAGGACGGCCGCCCGCACCAGGAGCGCCAAGCCGGCCGCGGTCGCGATCATGCCGACGTTGAAGGCGAACTTGATCGGCTCTCGCCGGCGACCGATGTTGCCCGCGAGGGCCCCGGTCAACGCGGCCAGCAGTACGCCCAGCGGTGGCAGCACCATGAGAATCGCGACGATGAACGGCTCTTCGAGTTCCAGATCCTCGAGTTGCTCCCCACGGGGCACCGGCAGCGGGATCAGGCATGCGGTCACCAGGGCGGCGGCGAACACCGTGAAGTGTGCCGTCCGGCCGATGCCGTCTCCGGCGTAGCGCGCCCAAATTACGGCGGCGGCCGACCCGCCCAGGAGCACGGTGGCCGCGACCAGTGCGCGCAGCGATCGACCACCGCTCGCCATCCGACCCCCGTTGACTGGTTGGCCCCCGCACCTTCGTACGCCGTGTGACCGGTCGGTGACAAGTAGTTGACAAGAATTCGTCAAAAATGTACGTACGGAACTGCCACCTCCAGCGACACGGAGCGCCGTCACCGGTTTGATGGGCGCAGACCATGAGGGGAGCACAGCGCAGTGCTGCAGGCGTTCATGCTCGTGACGGTGGCGATGGGCGCCGCTGACAGCACGGCGGCCGCGCTGCGCCTGATCGACGGCGTGACCTCTGCGGATGTCGTGACCGGCCCCTATGACATCGTCGTCGACATGGCGGCGCTCGACGTCGACGTACTCGGCGTTCTCGTGCAGGACAAGGTCCAGCGCGTGCCGGGCGTCGTCCGCACGCTTACCTGCCCGGTGTTTCACCTGTGAGCCGCGCGTAGAGCGCCGCGGTCTGCGCGGCGATGGCGGCCCAGGAGAACGACTCGATCGTCCGCGCCCGCCCGGCGGCACCGAAAGATCGCGCCCGCGCCTCGTCGCTGAGCACCGCATTGACGCGTTCGGTTATCGCCGCGGCGAACACCCGCTGGTCTTTCGGCGTGATGCCGTCGGGACCGAGTTCGAGCGGCACCAGCAGGCCGGTGTGCCCGTCGACCACGACTTCGGGGATACCGCCGACCGCACTGGCGACGACGGCTGTCTCGCAGGCCATCGCTTCGAGGTTGACGATGCCCAAGGGCTCGTAGACCGAGGGGCAGACAAAGACCGCCGCGTGGCTCAACAGGATGATCAACTCGTGCCGCGGCAGCATCTGACTGATCCAGATGACCCCCGATCGGTGCGCGCTCAACGCCTCGATTTGCGCTGCGACCTCAGCGCCGATCTCGGGGTTGTCCGGTGACCCGGCGCAGAGCACCAGCTGGGCGTCCGCATCGAAGTCAGCGGCCGCGGAAATGAGGTGGGACAGACCCTTTTGCCGCGTGATGCGGCCGACGAACAGGACGTACGGGCGGGCGGGATCGACGCCCAGCCGCTCGAGCAGGCCGTTGTCCGGGACTGGCCGGTACTCGTCGGTGTCGATCCCGTTGTAGATGACGTCGACCCGGTCGGGCCTGACGGCGGGATAGCTCGCGAGAACGTCGTCGCGCATGCCGGCGGACACGGCAATCACGGCGTCGGCGGCCTCGAGCGCCGTGCGCTCGCAGAAGGAAGACAGCGCGTAGCCGCCGCCCAGCTGGTCGGCCTTCCACGGCCGCAACGGCTCGAGGCTATGCGTCGTGACGACGTGCGGTACGTCGTACGTCAGCTTCCCGAGGTGACCGGCGAGGTTGGCGTACCAGGTGTGGCTGTGCAGGACGTCCAGATCGCCTGCGGCGGCTGCCATCGCCAAGTCGACCGACATCGTCCGCAGTGCGGCGAGATGCCGGTCGTCGCCGCCGGCACCGTTGAGCGCATCCCAGGGCAGGTGGGCGGTAACCGCGGGGCTGGTGCCCGAGCCACGATGTGCACCGAAGCAGTGAACCGACAGGTCGACCAGCCGGGCCAGCTCCTTGGCGAGGTATTCAACGTGTACGCCGGCGCCGCCGTACACCTCCGGCGGGTACTCGCGGGTGAACAGTCCGACGCGCACAGGTGCACCTTTCGATGAAGACTCGTGGCGGCATGCTACTGATCGCGAAGGCGGGTAGTGTCCGCGCATGGCGACTGCGCGTGTTCTGTCCATCGTCCTCGCCGGCGGCGAAGGCAAGCGCCTCATGCCGCTGACCGCCGACCGGGCAAAGCCGGCCGTGCCGTTCGGCGGGATTTATCGTCTCGTTGACTTCGTGCTCTCCAACCTGGCCAATGCGGGTTACCTCAAGATCGTCGTCCTGACCCAGTACAAGAGTCACAGCCTGGACCGCCACATCACCATGACGTGGCGAATGTCGACTCTGCTCGGCAACTATGTGACACCGGTGCCCGCTCAGCAACGCGTCGGTCCGCGGTGGTTCGCGGGCTCGGCCGACGCCATCTTCCAGAGCTTGAACCTCGTTCACGACGACGCGCCCGACTACGTCATCGTGTTCGGCGCCGACCACATCTACCGCATGAACCCACAACAGATGGTCGAGCAGCACATCGCGTCCGGCGTCGGCTGCACTGTCGCCGGAATTCGTGCGCCCAAGTCGCAAGCCGCGGAGTTCGGCGTGATCGAGATGTCGGATGCGAGCCGCCGGATCGCCGACTTCCGGGAGAAGCCCACCGACGCCATCGGCCTGCCCGACTCGCCCAGCGAGGTGTTCGCCTCGATGGGCAACTACGTCTTCACGACCCGCGCGCTCGTCGATGCCGTCACCCAAGACGCGGTCGACCCGACGTCGCGGCATGACCTCGGCGGCGACATCATCCCTGGATTCGTCTCCCGCGGCGATGCCGAGGTCTACGACTTCGCGGAGAACGAAGTGCCTGGAGCCACCGATCGCGACCGCGGCTACTGGCGCGACGTCGGCACGCTCGATGCCTACTACGACGCCCACATGGATCTCATTTCGGTGCACCCGATCTTCAACCTCTACAACACGCACTGGCCGATCTTCACCGCCAATCCGCCGCTGCCGCCCGCCAAGTTCGTGAGCCCTGACCCGGGGCGCATGGGGTCGGCGTGGGAATCAATGGTGTGCGCAGGCGTCATCGTGTCCGGCGGTTCGGTCGTTCGTTCGATCGTCTCGCCGGGGGTTCGCGTCAACTCGCACGCCAGCATCGAAGACTCGGTGGTGATGGACAACGTGCGGGTGGGCCGCGGCGCAATCGTCCGGCGGGCCATCCTCGACAAGGGAGTCACGGTGGCGGACGGCGCGCGCATCGGCGTCGACGCGGACCTCGATCGCGCCCGTGGGTTCGCGGTCAGCCCTGGCGGGGTGGTCGTGGTGGGGAAGGGTCAGAACGTCCCCGCCTGACGCGCGGCGTACATTGGCCAAGCAGGCCTGCGATCAACGGCGATCGGAGTGGCGGGAGTGACCACGGCGCAGAGCGCGGTTGAGTCCATTCGGCAACGTCTCGCGAGTCTTGCCGCGCAGACCGGTGCGGAGGGCTTCACCGAGTTCCTCTCCGGCTACTACCGCTACACCTCGTCCGAGGACCTGCGCGAGCGCACGCCGGAGAACCTGTGCGGGGCGGCGTTCACGCACTGGCAGCTGGCCCAGCGCCGTACTCCTGGCACCCCCGCGATCCGCGTCTTCAACCCGACCGCTGAGGGCGCCGGCTGGCAGTCACGCCACACGGTCGTGCAGGTCGTCACCGACGACATGCCCTTCCTCGTCGACTCGATCAGCATGGAGCTGGCGCGACACGAGCGAGGCATCCATCTGGTGGTGCAGCCGGTCGTCTGCGTCAGGCGCAGCATCACGGGTGACCTGCTCGCCGTCGTACCACAGGGAGCGGGCACGCCAGACGTGGCTGCGGAGTCGTTCCTGCACATCGAGTTCGACCGCATCGCGGACGCCGAAGGGCAACAGGCTCTGCGCGATGAGCTCGCGCGAGTGCTCGGTGACGTGCGCGCGGCAGTCGAGGACTGGGCCAAGATGCAGGCCCGGATGCGCAGCATCGTCGACGAGCTGGCAGCTACCGCCCCGCCGGTCGAGGACGACGTC
>JBDSAK010000251.1:0-2914 GCA_039922195.1 Mycobacteriales bacterium | reverse complement strand
GCCCCGCGTTGCCGCCCACGGCAAGCACGTGTACGCCGTGTGGCATCAGGCGCGTCACGGGCTCGACAACGTGTACCTCGCCGTCAGCCGCGATTACGGGCGGCACTTCCGTGACCCGGTGCGCGTGAGCGACAACCGGCGCGGCTCCGTCGCCGAGATGCTGCCCACCGTGGCCGCGCGGTCCGGCGAGGTCGTTGTCGCCTGGCAGGAGTTCGCCGTCGGGCGCAGCGACGACCGCGGTCGCGTCATGCTCGCGCGACTCGACTCGCGCGGTCGAAAGAAGGGTCCCGATCTGCGTGTTGACGACACCGACGAGGGCGGCAAGTGGCTGCCACAGGTCGCGCTCGACGGCAGCGTTCCGGTGGTTGCCTGGATCGACGAGCGCGACCGCGGCCTGCAGGACCTGCCGCTCGAGCACGTGTATGCGGCCCGCGGCACCGCCGGCGGCGGGTTCGGTGCGAACGTGCGCGTCGACGCGGGCACGCCCGTGCCACTGGCGGCGCACCTGGACAACAAGTGGAGCCCGACGATCGCGGTCGCCGGCGGCAAGGTGTTCGTGGCGTGGTCGGACTTCCGCAACTACAACTGGGATGTCTACTTCGCGCGCAGCGACGACGGCGGACTCACGTTCGGCCCGAACACCCGCATCGACGACTTCCAAGGATTCGAGCGTGTCAACGAGCACGCTTCGCTTGCGATCGACCCGCTGGGACGGGTGCATGCGGCGTGGACCGATCTGCGGGCGCGCGAGCCCGACACGAACATCTTCTACGCGCGCAGCGACAACGGAGGCGCGACCTTCTCCCCGAACCGGCAGCTGGACGACTCGAAGACCGGGTTCAACCCGGACCGCGACACGCCGACCAACCAGTGGCACCCGGCGCTCACGTCCGCGGGCAACCGCCTGTTCGCCGCATGGCAGGACAACCGCCTCGGCAACAACGACATCTTCTTCGCCTCCAGCCCGGACTCAGGTGCCACTTTCACGCCGGCCGAGCGCGTCGACGACACGGGCGCGGGCCAAAGCGAGCAGGGCCGCCCGAGCATGGCCTGGTCCGACGGCCGCTGCTACGTCGCCTGGGAGGACAACCGCCGCGGTACGGGGCAGGCGTTCGTCGCGCGGCGCGATTGTCCTGTTCCCTAGCCGCGGCGCGACATATGCGACCTTTCTGGGTCCTACCAAGCGATTGGTGCAGAATCGCGTTTACGTCCGGACACGCCGCGATAACACTCTGGAACATGGTGTCATCCAGACGGGTCGTGATCGTCGTCCTCGCTGCTATGGCCTGTCTGGCCGTGCTCGCGGTGCTGTTCGCGGCGGCCAAGGGACCGGCCTACGACGTCCGGGGAAGCGCCGACGTTCCGTACAGCGCCGGCACCGTCAAGGAGGTCCGCGTCCTCGATTCGGCAACCGTGTACGTGGACGGGGAGTCAAAGCCCGGCCCCAGCGTGATCGCCGGCATCGGGCTGCTCGTGCTCGCAACGGCAGCCTTCATGACCGCGGCCGTGCTGCGCATCGCGCGCGTCCTGCGCCGCCCGGGCCGGAGCAGCCTGGTCACGTTCTACCTGCTCCTCTGCGCAGGACTCGCGTTCGCCGGGCTCGACGAGCTGTTCGCGATCCACGAGACCATCGGGCACAACCTCCAGTTCCTGGCGGACGTCCCTGGGGTGTCGCGGCCGGACGACCTCGTGTTCGCGCTCTACCTGATCCCCACCGCCGCCTTTGCGTACCTGTTCCGGGACGTGTTTCTCAGCGACACACGGGCAGCAGCGGCGCTCGTCCTCGGCTTCGCGTTCCTGGTCGCCGCAGCCGCGGCCGACCTGGCCGGAGCGCCCGTCGAGGAGTACTTCGAAGCGTTGTGTGGACTGTGCATCGGGACCGGGCTGGCGCTGCTGATTCATTCGCATCTGAGCCGCGCGCTGCGAATCCCGGCTGACCAGCTCGACGAGCTGACCGTGATCGACCGGCGAGCGAAGGCGGTCGACCCGGTCGGCGCCGGGCGCTGACTCGAAACTCTGCTCCTGAGCGATACTGCGCGGGCGATGGCGCAGGGGGATGTGGAGCGGCTGCAGGAGATCTACGTTGCGATCAACGACGCGCAGGATGACGCGCTGCTCAAGCTGCTGCATCCCGACTTCGTCTACACGACCCGTGAGGAGCCTGCCGACACCGGCTCACACCTGACAACCGACGTCCTGCGACGTGTCGCACGGCTGAAGGAGATGTTCCGCGACGTCCGGTTCGAGCCGGAGGAGTTCATCAGCGCGGGCGAGAGCGTCGTCGTAGTGGTGCACGGGACCGGCCTTGGGCGCGTCAGCAGCGCACCCGTGGACGAGCGCGTGTTCCACGTCTGGACATTCCGGGACGCGAAGGCCGTCGCGCTCGCCCTCTACAGCGATCGGGGCCGGGCGGTCGCGGCCGCCGGGCCGTCGTAGCGCACACGGACACCGGAGGGTTACGCAGAGGCTTGCTCCCGTCATTTGACAGCGTGCGCATCCCGCTGAGTAGTCCTCCCCGGTCCGCGCCAGCGGCTTCGCAAAGCTCCGGGGGTGGGACTCGAACCCACAACCTACGGATTAACAGTCCGATGCGAGCAACCAGCGTGAGGAGTCGGTACCTCGCCTGACCTGCGAGAACCTGTCTCAACTGGTCCCGTCGTTTCGCGGTGTTTCGCGGTGTGTCGCGGTACAGGCGCGGTACGCGCACGGGGCCTCCGCTCCCACAGCTTGCAGCGTCGGTGGACCAGGCTAATGGTGGCGGCGGGGATAGGGTCTGCAGCCTGAACGGTCAGGACAGTGCGCCGGCCCACGCGACCAACCGACGCGCATCGTTGCCTGAGTGCCATTCCCTGAGCGCGTCCGAGCCGCCCTTCATCGCGGCGACCTCTTCGGCCGTGAACACCTCGACGACGTT
>JBDSAK010000250.1:0-5266 GCA_039922195.1 Mycobacteriales bacterium | reverse complement strand
GCTGGTCGTCGTCGACGACGCGTCGGAAGATGCGACCGGCGAGATCGCGGCACGCTTCGCGGACGCGCGACGTACGGCCGGCTTCGACGTCGACGTCGTCCGGCACGATGTCAACCGCGGCGCGGCAGCCGCACTCAGCACGGGGTTGGACGCAGCACGTGGCGACTTCGTCGCCTGGTTGAGCGCCGATGACTTGTTCGTCGACCCCGGCAAGACCGATCGACAGCTCGCGTTGTTCACCGATGAGGCGACCGCGGTCGTGTTCGACTGGTCGTTCCGTTGCGGTTCGGACCCGAGTAGCGCCCCGGTCGTCACAACGGGCTGGTCCACCGCTGGCAGCCGTCGACGGCAGGACGACCTGGGTCCTGACGCGACGCTGCTGTCGCTGCTTTTCGAGAACCCGATCAACGGCAGCAGCGTGCTGATGCGTAAGGCTGCCGTCGAGTCGGTCGGCGGCTTCGACGCGGAGCTGCGCAACGTCGATGCTGACGCGGACTTGTGGATGCGGCTGAGCGCATGCGGCTGGCACATCAAGGGAGGCGACGGCACGGGCATTTTCTATCGCGTCCATCCCGGGCAGACGTCGGCGGACGCTGGCGCGATGAATGCCGGGACGGCACTAACGCGCGTCCGGATGCTTGCTGCGCTGGCCCACGCTGGCATGCTGGAAGGAATCGTCAAGAACAACAGCGGCGTGTTCGCGACAGCCTTTCGAAACCGCTTGCATCGCACGGCACCGATGAGCGCTTACGCACTGACCACACGCGCATCAGCCGCCCGCCGCAACCCGTGGCTGCTAGCCATGCGTGCCGACCTGACCTGCCGTCGGATGACTCCCAGCTCGGATGTGTGCGCTGCCAACGCCGCCGCGCAGTCGCTGCTCGGTACACGGTCGATGCGCGCGGCGATGCAACTGTGGGAGGCCGGGCGATGACATCGCACGTCGTCGTTGTCGGCGCAGCCGGATTCATCGGTCGTGCAACGTGCCGCGCGCTCGTGACAGGCGTCAGTGATCTCGGCGTCCTCGCCGTCGTTCGGACTCCCACACACATCCCTGACGTCGCAGTGCATGTGCTCGGGAAGTCGGTCGACGTGGACAGCCGCGCCATAACCGACGCCGACGTGGTGATCTGGACCGCGGGAGGCGCGGACCACGGTTTGGGAGACCGCGATCCGATGGCAAACCTCAACGCCAACACGCTCCCGGTACTCGAGCTGCTGCAAGGCTTTCGCGGCCACCTGGTGCTCATGTCATCGCAGTCGGTGTACTCCGGGCTCACCGGTCCCGGGATCGACGAGTTCGTCGACCATGTCCCGAACATGGCTTACGGCTTCTCGAAACTCGCAGCCGAAAGGCACGCGATGTGGAGTCAGCAACGCGGCGAATTGCGCAGCGTGTGGATCCACCGGCTGATGTACGCCTTCGGGCCGGGTGAGCCGCCGCGGCGGCTGATCCGCAGGCTGGTCTCGGCTGGCGCCGCGCGCGAAGAGATGCGTGTGAACGGCGGCGGCAGGTCCTTTCTCAACCCGCTGCCGGTCGAGTTCGTCGGCGAGGTGCTCGCGCGCTCGGCCCGGGATCTCATCGACGGACACGTGCACGGTACGCTCGTGACGAACATCTGCCATCCGGACGCAATGACGGTGCGCGACGTCGTATCGCACATAGCGGACATTACGGGTGGTGCCGTCGGATTCGATGACGGCAACGAACCATGGCCCGTGCACTTTCAAGGAAGTCCGGCGCGCCTTGCGCGCCATCTGTCTCGCTGGGGGCTGCAGTTTCCCGAACCACGCGAGCACCTGACGCAGTACGTACTTGACCTTCAGAAGGAGCTCTTGCAATGACCACGATTCTGGTAACTGGTGCGCTCGGCGTCATCGGCCAACACCTGACGAAAGAGCTCCGGGAGTCGGGCTACACCGTAATCGGTGCCGACCTCGGAATTCGCGACTACAACGACTATGTGCGCGCGGACGTGACAGCGTTCGAGGACCTGCACCGCATCGGCCGTCAGTACGACATCGACGTGGTCGTCCACATGGCCGGTGAAGTGGGTCGGCTGGTCGGCGAGAGCCACCCCCAGCGCATGGTCTACGTCAACGACGTCGGCACCATCAACGTCGCGCAGTTCTGCGTGGAAACCGGCGCGCGGATGATTTCGTTCAGCACGTCCGAGGTGTACGGCCACCTTCTCGATAACGACGCGGCAGTCACCGAGGACCTTCTGGAGAACAGCGGCTCTGCGTTCGTCACCACGAACATGTACGCGATGAGCAAGCTATTCGGTGAGGCGATCGTGAAGCATTTCGTCGACAACTACGACCTGAATGCCGCGGTGGTGCGGCCGTTCATGGTGTACGGACCGGGCGAGGCACCTTCGAAGTGGCGCAGCGCGATGACGAACTTCGTCTACGCCGCTCGCCAGGGCAAACCGCTCACAGTGCACAAGGGAACGGCGCGCGCGTGGTGTCACGTCTCTGACTTCGTCGCCGGAGTGAAGGTGCTGATCGAGCAGCCCAAGAGCGAGACCTACGACGCCTACAACGTCGGCTCCGACGAGTATCTCGAGATGGAGGACGTCGCCCGTACGATCGTCGATGTAGTGGGCGCCGACCCGTCTCTCGTCGACGTCATCGACCCGCCCGGCAAGTTCATGAGCTCGCGTAAGCGCGGCAACATCGACAAGCTGAAGGCGCTTGGCTACGCACCCAAGATCGACCTGCGAGCGGGCGTCGAGTCGGTCGCAGCCTGGCAGGCAGCAAACGGGTTCTAGGCGCGAAATGCACGGAGCTGACCGACCACCACGAACCGTGCTATTCGTCACGCCCTGGTATCCAGGTCGGGTGGGCGACATCTCAGGCATCTTCGTCGCCGACCAGGCCGAGGCGCTGAGAGCCGCTGGCTTCGACGTACGCGTCGTCCACGCGTACGTCTCGGCCGACCGGAGCGGCCCCGCCACGTCGGCCGTCGGCGGTTCTGCGCGAGTGCATCGCGTCATCGCGCGCGGCCGACGGGAAGCATTCGATCAGCCACGTCTGGTAATCGGCGTGTGCAGGGCGGCTCTCGAACTGCGCCGACAGGGGTTCCGCCCGGACGTGGTTCACGCACACACCGACAAGGCGGCAGCGGCGGCCTGGGCAGTGTCAAGGCTCCTGCGCGTCCCGTTCGGCGTGACTGAGCACTCCTCTGAATGGGTAGACGCGGAGGGTGTTCCGCCGGCGCGCAGACGAGTGATGCTCGCCCGCCGGAGCTTTCGCGCCGCGGCGTTCGTCATCGCGGTCAGCACGCGGCTGGCATCCGGCCTGCGGTCCACGCTAGGTGTGCAATCCATTGATGTCGTCCCGAATGCGGTCGACCCCGCATTCTTCGGCCGCCACGTCGGCGGCAACGAAGTTGCCCACGTCGTGACGACCGGGTCCCTGGTCCGGGAGAAAGACTTCGCTCTGCTGCTGCGGTCCTTCGCGATTGCTCGCCGACGAATCGACTGCCGGTTGACCATCATCGGCGAAGGCGCACTCGAAGCTGAACTCATCCGAATCGCCCGCGAATTGGGCATCGAAGACTTCGTCACCTTCACCGGCCAGCGGCCCAGAAGCGAGGTTGTCGCCACACTCGCAACAGCAGATGTATACGTCTGCTCCAGCTCGATCGAGACGTTCGGCGTCGCGGTCTGCGAAGCATTGGCGGTTGGTGTGCCGGTGGTCGCAACCCGCTGCGGCGGTCCGGAAGACTTCGTCACCGAGGCCGTCGGCGTACTCGTCGATGATCGCAATCCGGCATCACTCGCAGACGCAGTCGTGCGCGTTCTGGCGAGCCCCGTCAACAGCCACGACACGATCGCGGAGTACGCGTGGCGAACATTCTCCCCTCCCGCGGTGGCCGCTCATCTTGCCGTCATCTACGACCGCGCCGGGGCCATCAGCGCGCGAGGAAACTCCGCCGCACGGCGGGAAACTCGCGAAGCGGAAGCGGACCCACGGTGACAGCAGCAGCGACGAACAGGAGCGGAATGGCCCACTTGAACGGGCTGGCCTGAACCACTTCCATCGAGGTCGCCGCCGTGCATGCGCAGAGGCCCAGCACCACCGCTGCAAGCCGCTTCCAGTCAACAACAATCGGCCAGAGCCGCTGGGATCGCCACAAATACAGAGCGGTGAGTTGCACGTAACCCGCCGCGCTCGCCAAGGCGGCGCCACGCAGATCCAAGCTCGGCACGAGAACAATCGCGAGTACGACGTTGGTGAGCGCCGCGTAGGCGGCATAGCGGCCGGCGTACTTCGTGGCGCGCATCATCGCAATGCCGGATCCGGTCAGCAGCGCTGATCCGCTCGCGACGAGACCGAAGGCCAACAGCGGCAACACCTTGGCTGCCGGCAGGTACGCAGGCGGCGCAAGGATTTCGACGATCTCGCGCGCTGCCGTTGCCAGCACGACTGCGAGCGAGCCGAGCAGCACAAGAAAATAGCCGAGGAGTTTCCCTATTACGCGCGCTGCCCGGTCGGGATCGTCCTCGAACAGGACAAAAGACCGTGGCGTCCACGCCGACGCCGCCGCTCCCGAGACGAGTACGAGCACCGACGTCACCGAGCCAGCAAGGCTGTAGTGCGCGAGGCTGCCATGCGAACCCAGCTTCAACAGCACGACACGATCGGACATGGTAAACACCCAGAAGGAAAGCGACACGGCCACGAGCGGAACGCCGAATCGCAGCAGGTCGGGAAGCAAGTGAGGCCTGAAGGTCCCGCGCAGTGAATGCCGAGCAAGGACGAGACGCGTCAGTCCGATCGCCGTTTCGGCTGCCAGGTATGCGATTAGCACACCCCTGACACCCAGGTCGTATCTGCCGACGAACAGCATTGTCATCGTGAAGCCGAGGAGGCTGACGCCGAAGGATGTCGATGCGTAGGCGAGCGGCCGGAACTCGTTGCGCAACGTCTGGGCGAGCATCCGACTGGACTGGGCGATCGGGAGCGACACGAGCATCAGCACGAACAGCACAGCGCTTCCGTTGCCCTCGAGTGACCATCTCGCTGCGAAGCCTGAGAACGGCAGTAATAGTGCGACGATGGCGGTCGACCAGACCACGAGGAAGCCGAGCCAGGTGACCGTCAGGTCGCGGCGCTCCTGCTCGGTCGTCATGTTGAAGTAGAACCGCGTGTACGCCGTGTCGCCGCCGAGAATGAGGAGCGCGGCGAGAACGCCAGTAGCTGTCGAGATGAACGCGAGCACTGCGTACTGGTCGACCGGGATGAGATTGGCGAGAAC
>JBDSAK010000249.1:0-3675 GCA_039922195.1 Mycobacteriales bacterium | reverse complement strand
GGCTCCGCGGCCGTGCCAGGGCCGTAGTTTCCGGCCTCGTTCGGGCGCTTGGACGCCCAGCGCGGGGTGCTCCCCAGAACGATCACGATGTCCTTGCGCGCCGCGCGCAACTTTGCGACTTGCGCGTCGAGACGCGAGAAGTCCCACACCGTGGGGCTCGGCTGCAGTTCGCGCCACGACGTGCCGCTGTCCCACAGACGAACCGTGCCGAACGGCACGGTCGGGTAGTTGGTGACGGAGTCGTTGATGTGTAGCCCGAAAAGTCCCGGCCCGATCGGGATGGAAGCGGCAGCCGCGGGCGTGGCCGCCGCGACGGATACACCAAGAATCATGGCGAGCGCGGCAACTCCTGCTGCGACGGTGCGGCGCATGGCGGGAAACGTCTTCGAAGACACAGGGAAAACCTCTCAGGTTGGGCGGCCTCAGCACAGCCGGCCAGACATGGATTCACTTTGACTCTACGACGGACATCGGCCGTCGGCTCGCTAGCTACAGGCCAATCGGCCAATTAGTTCTGTTGCTCTCGGGTTAGACGTTCGTCGTGTCATTGTGTTCCGCGTCGTATTCCGCGCGGCTGCCGCAGACGCTGGCCTTGCTGCAGGCGCACCGGCGGCCAGTCTCATTCACGCGCACGACGACGGTATCGGCAGGCACGTTGTATCCGACGACAACGCCGTCTCCCTCGGGCGAAGCCACGCTCGTTCCGAGCGCGGGCGCGGAGGCCTTGAACTCCTGATAGAGCGGATGCTCGTACTTGAGGCAGCACATCAGCCGGCCGCACGCGCCGGATATCTTCAGCGGGTTGAGGGGCAGGTCTTGGTCCTTGGCCATCCGGATCGAGACAGCTTCGAAATCCTTGAGGAACGTCGCGCAGCACAGATCGCGTCCGCACGAGCCGATGCCGCCGGTGATCCTTGCCTCATCCCGCGCGCCGATCTGCCGCAACTCCACGCGGCCGGCCAGCGTCTTCGCGAGATCGCGCACCAGAGCGCGGAAATCGACCCGCCGCTCGGCCGAAAAGTAGATCGTGAACCTGTTGCGCGCCTCGATGTAGTCGATGCCCACAATCTTCATCGGGAGTTCGTGCGCTCGCACGAGCCGCTTGGTTGCCACCTTGGCCTCGGCGCGACGACGCCTGCTTCGTTCGTCACGGTCGATCTCGACCTGCGTGGCCAGGCCAACCAGCTGGATGAGCGTGCGGGTGTCCTCGTCGACGGGGTGGGCGGCCCAGACGCATTCGGCTACCTCTGGCCCCTCGTCGGTCGGCACCAACACCTTGTCGCCGATCTGCGGCCGATGCTCGCCCGGGTCGAAGTAGTACAGCCGCCCATAACGCTCGAACGAGACCGCGCACATCATCGGCATGGCGCGATCGTACGCTCGCCGAGGCGCAACCATTTCGGGGGGCCAGCGGCTCCTGCTGTAACCTGGGTATTCATGTCGGGGCTTGGCAGGCTTCCGCTTGGCCGTCCCGGCATTCAGCACAACGCCCGCCGGAGACCTGTGAAGAGGCCCATCGCTTGAGCATTTCCCTCGAAACCGACGCGGACGTCGACCCCGCGCCGACGGCGACCCGTCGGGTGTGGATCCGCTGGGTCCTGCTGGCCGTTGTCATCGCCGGGATCGCGCTCATCGCCTTCGGCGTCTGGCTGGCTACCGGGCTCAAGAGCGCCGCGGCCGCGATCAAGACTCCCGCGACGCAGGCGCGGACCGACCTGTCCTCGATGAAGACCGCGCTGCAGGCGGGCGACCAGCCGGCCGCCAAGATCTCGCTCGCAGAGGCGCATCGCAACATTGCCGCTGCTGACAAGGCGGCGCGCCGCTCACCGGTGCGGATCGCCGCTTCCCTGCCGCTCGTGTCGGGGGCCGTTGCCGATCTCGACCACCTGCTGACCGCCGCGAAGCGCCTCGTGGAGGGCGGCGACCGGGTCGTGGCGTTGTACGAGGACGTCAGCGGCGCCGACTCCAAGCTGTTCCGCGACTCGTCGTTCAACCTGACAGCCGTCCGCGAGTCGTCGGACTCCGTTCAGCAGCTGATGACGCTCCTCGGGCAGGCCGAGGGCGAACTCAACCAAGTCCGGGGTGCGCGCTTCGCTGACGGGGCCATTGAGGCCCGGGACTCCGCGCTCAGGCAGATAACGCAACTGCGCAAGGACGCACAACCGCTCGTCAACATCCTCGCGGTCCTGCCGGCCGCCGTCGGCGCCGAGACCAAGAAGTGCTATCTCGTCACCCTGCAGAACCAGGCCGAGCTCCGACCCGGCGGCGGTGCGCCACTGAGCCTGACCGAGGTGTGCTTCGACCAGGGCGCGATGGCCATCGCGCCGACTGCGCACACTCTCGATCTCGACGGCAACAAGGCACCGTTCGTCTGGCCGGCAGTCCAGGGCAACGAAGCGTGGCATGCGCCAGGCAAAGCATTGAGGTTCGCGGCCGCAAACTTCGCACCGGACTGGCCGACCAGTGGCGAGGAGCTGCTGCGCGCGTACGAGGTGGTGTCCGGTGGTTCGAGGCCGGACGGCGTGATCGGCATCGACGTCACGGCGATGGCCGCGGTGCTGGCGGTGACCGGCGGGAGCATCACGACGACTGGCTACGGCACGGTCACCACGGACAAGCTCGTGCAGACCATCCTGATCGACGCGTACCAGAAGTTCGATGTCGCAACGCGCCACAACTACAACAGCGAGCTGATGACAGCGATCGTTGGCCGCGTCGTGGGGGGCGGTCAGCTGACGGGCAAGATCCGCGCGCTGACGGGGACTTCGCCGGGACGGCACATGCTCATGTACTTCCGCGACACGGCGCTCGCCCAGTTGATCAATCCGACGCCGATGGCCGGGCGGCTCGACCCCGGCACCGGCGACTTCGCCGCGATGTACACCACCAACACGAATGCCAGCAAGGTCGACGCCTACGAGGCGCGCGCCGTGTCCCACGACGTCGTGGTGAACGCCGACGGCACCGCCACGGTGACCCGCACGATGACGCTCACCAACAACAGCCCCGGCTACAGCGGGCCGTACGCCCGTGACCGGGGCACCGGGTACGCGACGACTTTCTCGCGGCCCGCGATAGCGATGTACGCGCCTCCGGGGGCGAAGATCAGCGGCTTCACCGTCACCCCGGCCGGCCGGGCGAGCGGACGGGCGATCGGCTACGCGAGCGACAAGGGGATGCGGCTGGCGAGGGCCGGCCGCGTCAACCTGCCGCGCGGCGGTTCCATCGCGACCACGATCGCCTACGTGACGCGGCCCCTCACAACGGACGTCTACCGGCTGCGGATCGCCAGCCAGCCGACGCTGACGCCCGCGACGGTGAACGTGTCGGTACAGCTGCCGACTGGCTGGACCGGCACGCCCACGACCGGCTGGACGCAGCAAGGTGACCTCTGGACCACGACGCTCACCTTGACTGGCGACGTTGACATCCAACTCCCGTTCACGCGAGGGTGATCACCATGCATGTCCGGGGTTTCACCGGCGGCACTGTGAGCAGTTGCCAGATGGCGGATCGCCCCGCGACTCGTGATTCAGGCTCCAACCGCCGATAACTGTCGTGCCGGCCCCGTCCGCGCACGAAAAAAGGGAAGTCCGCTCTATGACCACCGAGGCGCGCACCGCGCAGCAACTGCCGACGCGCGCGCCGCTTCCGTCGTCGTGGGCCTGGCGCTAC
>JBDSAK010000248.1:0-5064 GCA_039922195.1 Mycobacteriales bacterium | reverse complement strand
CGACGGCACTGTTCCACTCCGGCGTCTCGATCGTGGCGGCGATGTCCAGTGTGTCCGGGTCCAGTCGGAACACCGCGTCCCGCCCGGGCCACCAGATCGCGCCGGCCGCGGCGACCGGGGCTGCGCCGTCGTTGAGGACCGTGTCCTCGGGGAACGTCAACGAGTCGACCACCACGTCGGTGTCCGGGTCGACTTTCACCACGATCGCCACTGGTTTCCGCTGGATATGGACGAAGACGTGGTCGTAAGCCACCGTCGCCGCGGCCAGGAACGGATCGGTCGAATCCGTGGCCGGAAGTCCGATGGTCGCCGCAACCTCGCCCGAAGCCGGCTGGCGCGGTGCGGCGGTAACCGGAGATGCGCTGGGGCCGGGGCGCACGGGCTGGCCATCGTCGGGACTGGTTTTCAAAAGGCGTGGGCCAGCGGCGAGGGTGACGACAACGGCGGCGACCGCGACCATCGCGCTCGCTATCGACAGTGTCCGGCGCCGCCGATGCCGCAGGCTTCCGCGCAGAGCGATCTCGGTCATCGGATCGCCCTGAGGTGTGATGCCTTCGACGTGGGCGCGGATCATGGCGCTGAGCTCCTCGTCGAAGGCGGCTGAGGGAAACCCGTCGCGCTTCATGACACCTCACCGACGACGGATCGCAGAGCCCGGGTTGCGCGGAACATGTGCTGCTTGACCGATCCCACCGAAATGTTCAGGACGCTAGCGGTCTCGCCTTCGCTCAGATCGAGGTAATAGCGCAGCGCGACAACTTCGCGCTGCCGGGTCGGAAGCTGCCGAAGGGCGGCCGCCAGTTCCTGCTGTCGCTCGCTCAGCATCGCGGTCTGCTCAGCTGACGGCTGGCCGCTCGGAGCGGTCCACTGCAGCTGCTCCAACTCGTGCTGGCGGCGCCGGGAGGCGAACCGGCGGCGCAGGTTCGACCTGGCCAGATTGAGCACCGCGGACCGGATGTAGTCCGCTGCCCTGTTCGGGTCACGCAAGCTTCGCCGGCGCCGGTGCAAGCTGAGGAAGGCCTCCTGCACCACGTCCTCGGCCGATTCGACGTCGTCCACCAGGAGAGCCGCCAGGCGCACCATCGGCCAGTACTGCGCGCGGAACAGGGACACGACCTCGGCGTCCTGGTCGCCAGCGGACCCGGACCAGGTTCCGCGCGGGGCGGGCCTCACGCTGGGCACGGTGCCACCGAGGGCAGCGAGTGGACCATTGCATCCATTCGGCCCTCCCCACATCGGGACCCATCGTCACCAAGGAGTCGCTCGACGGGCCCGAATGGTTGACATGACCGGCCATGTCGGGGGAGAGCGCCAAGGTCGTCGCGCCGGAGTGAACTGCACGCTTGTGCGGGGTGCCGGGAGCGGGATTCGAACCCGCACGCCCTTTCGAGCAGGCGCTTTTGAGGCGCCCATGTCTGCCATTCCATCACCCCGGCGGGGGCCGTACTGCCGCGACGGGAAACCGGATGCAGCCTGTCCATCGTAGCCCGATAGGCTGGCCCTGCCGCTGCGCCGCGCTCCGCTGAGGAGGCGCTGCGGTCGACGACTGCCCGACAACCGGAGGACGCCGCCGTGACCGCCCAGCCAGACCTGCCGATTCGCCGCGTGCTCATCGCCGAGGACGAGGCGCTCATCCGCCTCGACCTCAAGGAGATGCTCGAGGAGGAGGGTTACTCGGTCGTGGGGGAGGCGGCCGACGGAGCCCAGGCGGTCGCGCTGGCCGAGGAGTTGCGACCGGACCTGATCATCCTCGACGTCAAGATGCCGGTGCTCGACGGCATCGCGGCTGCCGAGCAGATCGCGCGCAAACGCATCGCACCGGTCGTCATCCTGACTGCGTTCTCCCAGCGGGACCTGGTCGAGAAGGCGCGCGAGGCGGGTGCGATGGCGTATCTGGTGAAGCCGTTCCAGAAGAAGGACCTGCTGCCGACCATCGAGATGGCTCTGTCGCGCTACACCGAACTGCTCGGCCTGGAGGCCGAGGTCGACGACCTGCAGGCCCGACTCGAGGCGCGCAAGCTGGTCGAGCGGGCGAAGGGTGTGCTCATGTCGGAGCACGCCATGAGCGAGCCGGAGGCGTTCCGCTGGATCCAGCGCACGTCGATGAACAAGCGGTTGACCATGCGCGCGCTCGCCGAGGCGATCTTGGACGGCTCCGACCGTCCGGAGGGCGAACAGCAAAAGTAACGACTCAGTTACGTATTGCCCGCAAATGTTCCGGCATGCTGGCGAATGGCCTAACCGGTCGTTATGTTGCGGGAGCCGACGCACCGTCGCTTCGGCTCGTTCGCCTCCGGGAGGCCCCGTGCTCAACCGTCGACTACTCCGCGCCGTCGCGCCCGTCGCAGCTCTGGCTCTCGCGCTCAGCGCGTGTGCCGACGACAACAAGGACAAAGTAAAGAAGGGCGCCTCTGCTGTTGCGTCCGGCGCATCCGCAGTCGCCTCCGGTGCCTCGCAGGCAGGCAGCGCCGTCGGCGGCAACTCCGTGAAGATCGGCTTCATGGGTGACCTGACCGGCGAGAACTCCGGCATCGTCATCCCGGCGCGCAACGGCGCAAAGATGGCGATCGACCAGTACAACGCGACCAACCCGGCCGTGAAGATCGAAATGGTCGAGTACGACAGCAAGGCTGACCCGACCACCGCCGTCGCTCTCGCCCAGCAGGCGATCAAGACCGACAAGATCGTCGGGCTTGTCGGCCCGGCGTTCTCCGGCGAGTCGGCCCAGGTCGGGCCGGTCCTCGAAGAGGCGAAGATCCCGAGCATCACCATGTCCGCGACGAACGCCAAGCTGGCGGCGAACGGATGGAAGTACTGGCACCGGATGCTCGCCGGCGACTCGGTCCAGGGTCCCGGCATCGGCGAATGGATCGCCGGCCCTGCCGCGAAGAAGAACGTATTCGTCATCGATGACAAGTCTGAGTACGGCAAGCCGCTGGCGGACTTCGTTCGCAAAGTTCTCACCGACAAGGGCATCAAGTTCGAGAGCGACTCCATTGACCCGGCCGAGAGTGACTACTCCACGGCGGTCAACAAGGCAGTCGCGTTCAAGCCCGACGCGATCTTCTTCGGCGGCTACTACGCCGCCGCCGGCAAGCTGCTCAAGCAGCTTCGCGACAAGGGCGTCAAGGACGCGACGTTCGTGTCGGGCGACGGCTCGCTCGACAAGGGCCTGGTCGAAGGGGCCGGTGCGGCAAACGCCGACGGCGCAATCGTCGGTTGCCCTTGCCTCATCGGCGGCTCCGACGCACCGGACCCGAAGGTCGCAAAGTTCGCTGTGGACTACAAGGCCGCTTTCAACGCCGACCCGGCGATCTACGCTGCAGAAGGCTACGACTCGTCGAGCATGTTCATCGCGGCGATCAAGGCGGGAAATACGACCGCGGAGGCGATCAACACCTTCCTAGTGACCGCAGACGTTCCGGGTGTGTCGAAGCAGATGAAGTTCGGGCCGAACGGTGAGGTCAGCGCCACGGACACCTACATCTACCAGGTCAAGGGTGGCAAGATCGCGCTGCTCGGCAACTCTAAGGACGCGAAGCTCGGCTAAGGGACACGACAAGCGCTATAACGTCGAGGGCGGGTTCGCGGGAGCGGGCCCGCTCCCGACGTAGTCCTGGATAGCCGTTCGCGAAGGGTGGCTCGCCGTGTGGAACGACTTCGTCACGCAGTTCTGGCCGGCGACGATCGACGGCCTGTCGATCGGCTCGATCTATGCGCTCGTTGCCCTCGGCTACACGATGGTCTACGGCGTGCTGCGACTGATCAACTTCGCGCATTCCGAGATCTTCATGATGGGCACCTTCGGGGCGCTGTTCGTCCCCTACACCCTGGGCATCACCACGCCGCAGACGGGCTTCGCTCTCGTCGGAATCTTCCTGCTCATGCTTGCCGGCGGAATGCTGGTCTCCGCGGGTGGTGCCGTTGCGCTTGAGTGGATCGCCTACCGCCCGCTGCGCAAACGCGGCGCCTCGCGGCTCGCCGCGCTGATCTGCGCCATCGGCGCCTCGCTGTTCCTGCAGGAGGTCTTCGCGCTCTACGTCATTCCGAGGGTGTTCGACCGGCCGCAGCAAGGACGTAACCTGACGCCGCTGCCGCGGATCATGGAACGCAACGAGCTGTTCAGCATCGCGGGCCATGCGGTTCGCCTGGACCAGGTCATCGTCGTCGCGGCGGCCGTCGTGATGATGGTTGCGTTGGACCGGCTCGTGACGAAGACCAGGATCGGCCGCGGCATTCGCGCGACTGCGCAGAACCCCGAAGCCGCCGTGTTGATGGGCGTCGACATCGACACGATCGTACGGGTCACGTTCCTGGTGGGCGGCGCGATGGCAGGCGTGGCCGGAGCGCTGTATCTGTTGGCGTACGAGAACACTTCGTACTTCATCGGCTTCCTGTTCGGCATCAAAGCATTCACGGCCGCAGTGCTCGGCGGAATCGGGAATCTGCGCGGGGCGCTCATCGGCGGCATCGTCATCGGCCTGGTCGAGAACTACGGCGCGATCCTGGCCGGCAGCGGCGCATGGAAGAACGTCATCACATTCGGCGTCCTGGTCCTGGTGCTGATGTTCCGGCCGAGTGGCATCCTCGGCGAATCACTACGGCAGACCCGCGCGTGACGCCGCCCGCGGTAGTGACGACGATGCGGACCCAGTACAGCCGCGCCACCGGACGCGTACGGGAGGCGTGGGACCGGGCGCCGTCGTGGCAGCGCTGGACCGTCTACGTGCTGTTGATCATTGGCGTCCTGTTGCTGCCGACCCAGTCGCTCGCGCCGATCATGTCGCCGTACACCGACTGGCCGAGCATCCTGTTCTTCCCGATCGGCACCTTCATCGTGCTCGCGATCGGCCTGAACGTGGTTGTCGGACAGGCGGGTCTGCTCGACCTCGGCTTCGTCGCGTTCTACGCCGTGGGTGGCTACACGATGGGGTTGCTGGGCGCCCGTGCGAAGTGGCCGTTCTGGGTGATCCTCCCCGTCGGCAGTCTCATCTGCGCGGCGTCGGGGATCCTGCTCGGCGCGCCGACGTTGCGTCTTCGCGGCGACTACCTGGCGATCGTGAC
>JBDSAK010000247.1:0-10201 GCA_039922195.1 Mycobacteriales bacterium | reverse complement strand
GAACGCGCGGTCGCGGCGACACCTGGGCTCGCGACGTGCGGAGCGGCGTACCGCGGGATCGGCATACCCGCGTGCATCGAGTCGGGGGAGCGGGCGGCGGCGCAGATCGCGGCGCAGCTGGCAGGTGGGACACTGGTGTCCGGCGAAGGGAAAGTCACCGATGACTGATTCGACCCAGGCGAACCACCCGGCAGAGTCCACCAAGTCGGCGCGCGAGCTCAACGACGAGATCCGTTACCTGATGTACGCCGTGTTCCGCGTGCGCACCGACGTCCCGGGACTCGCCGGCCGCGAGCGTGCCGCGGCGGTCGCCGAGGCGGAGCAGCTGTTCGAGGCGATGGCCGGCAAGGACGTCTACACCCGCGGGTCCTACTCGCTCAGCGGTTACCGCGCGGACGCGGACCTGCTGATGTGGTGGACCTGCCCCGACCCGGACCTGCTGCAGGAGACCTACCGGCGGTTCCGGCAGACGCGGCTGGGCTACGTGCTCGAGCCGGTCTGGTCAGTCGTCGGACTGCACCGCCCCGCGGAGTTCAATCGCGGTCACATCCCGGCCTTCGTACGCCGCGAGCAGCCGCGCCGCTATCTGTGCGTCTACCCGTTCGTCCGCTCACTGGAGTGGTACCTGCTCGAGCCGGACGAGCGGCGCTCGATGCTCGCCGAGCACGGGCAGATGGCGCGCGACTATCCCGACGTTCGGTCCAACACGGTCGCGTGCTTCGGCCTCAATGACTACGAGTGGCTGCTCGGCTTCGAGGCCGACGAGCTCCATCGGATCGTCGACCTGATGCGACACCTGCGCGGCGCCGCCGCTCGCCGGCACACCCGCGAGGAACTTCCGTTCTACACCGGCGTCGCGAAGCCGATCGCCGAGATCGTCGCCGACCTCCCGTAAGTGGACGGTCCCGAACGCCCCAAGGACGGGTCGCGCACCTTCAGCGGCAAGGTGACGGCGGTCATCATCGTCGCGATCGTCCTCGTTTTCGTGACGCTCAACATCGTCGCTGAAAAGGTTGTTCGCTAACCCTCGACAGGCGCTCTATACCGAGTATCATACGAAGTATCCAACGGGAGGATCTTCGATGAGCGTTCGGCACGCACTGCTCGCGCTACTCAGTGAAGGGCCCAAGTACGGGCTGCAGCTGCGCCAGGAATTCGAGGCGCGCACGGGGGAGGTCTGGCCACTCAACGTCGGTCAGGTCTACACGACGCTGCAGCGCCTCGAGCGGGACGAACTGGTCGAATCCGAAGGATCGGAGGGGCCGCAGAACTCGTTCCGGATCACCGACGCCGGAGCGGCCGAACTGGACGCGTGGCTGCGCACTCCTCCGGCGGACGAGGCGCCGCCTCGCGACGAGCTGGTCATCAAGGTGCTCGTCGCGCTCCGGCTGCCGGGCGTCGACATACCGGAGCTGCTGCAGGTGCACCGCCGGCACGTGATCGAGTCGATGCAGCGCTACACCCGCATCAAAGCGGAGGGGGCTGCCGACGACATCGGGCTCACCTTGGTCGCCGACGCCGAACTCTTCCGGCTCGAAGCGGTGGTCCGGTGGCTCGATGCTGCTGACGCGCGACTGAAGCGGTCGACCTTCGATAAGCGGAGTACGGCGCCCGCGCAGCCCAGGCCGGTTCGGCGTACGCCGGCGGTGCAGCGATGAGCGCCGCACTGGAAATCCGCGCTGTCACCAAGGTCTACGGCAGCGGCGCGACGCAAGTGCACGCCCTTCGTGGCGTGGACCTGACCGTCGAGACGGGCGAGCTGGTGGCCGTCATGGGGCCGAGCGGCTCGGGCAAGAGCACTCTGCTGACGATCGCCGGCACCCTCGAGGAACCGAGCGGCGGCGAGGTTCTGGTCGCCGGCACCAACGTTGCCGCGATGCGCGCCAACGACCGGGCGCGGGTACGCCGTCAGTCGATCGGCTATGTCTTCCAGGACTTCAATCTGCTGGCCGGGCTGACCGCCGCGGAGAACGTGTCGTTGCCGCTCGAACTCGACGGCAGCCCCGCTCGCATCGCGCGCCGCGCCGGGCTGGCCGCGCTGGAACAGTTGGGGATGCTGGCCCGGGCCGACCACTATCCGGACCAGCTGTCCGGAGGTGAGTCGCAACGGGTCGCCATCGCGCGGGCGATCGTCGGGAGCCGCACGCTGCTGCTCGCCGACGAACCCACGGGTGCGCTCGACTCGGTCAACGGCGAGGGCGTCATGCGGCTCTTGCGCGAGGCGTGCACGCGCGGGCTCGCGGGCGTGTTGGTGACGCATGACGCGCAGCTTGCCGCCTGGGCGGACCGGGTCGTGTTCCTGCGCGACGGCAGTGTCGTCGATCAGACGATGCGACCGGCCGGACCTGAGTCGCTGCTCGTGCCGCAGCCGGGCCAATGACGACGTCTACGCTGCCGCGCCCGGTGGACGGCCGGACGGGTAACGGCGGCCGGCCGGCGCGGCGGGCGATCGTGCGCTGGGCCTGGCGCTTGGTACGCCGCGACTGGCGGCAACAGCTGTTGATTCTCGTGCTGCTCGTGCTCGCCATTGCGGGGGCTGCGGCCGGTGCCTCTGCGGCGTACAACCTCCCGCAACCGGCGAACGCCGAACTGGGGGCGGCCAACCACGGGGTGGTGCTGCGGGCGCAAGGCGAGGCGAGAGCGGGACAACTGGCGAGCAATCTGGCCACGGTGCGAGCCGCATTCGACTCCGCGGAGGTCATCACACAACGGACGGCGGCCATCCCCGGGTCCACCGAGTTTCTTGTGCTGCGCGGTCAAGATCCGGCCGCCCCATTGGGCCGTCCATTGCTCGGTCTGCGTTCCGGCAGGTATCCGGCCGCTCCCGGCGAGACCGCGGTCACTGACCGCGTCGCGTCGGTTTTCGGGATCGGCGTCGGTGGTGACCTGCTCCTCGACGGGGCGACGCTGCACGTCGTCGGAACGGTGGAGAATCCGAAGGACCTCTCCGACGAGTTCGCCCTGCTGCCGCCTTCGGACGATGACGCCGAATCGGCGCAGGTTCTCGTTCGAGCTTCCGATGAGGTGTTCGACCGCTTCGCGCAGCAGCCACACACTGACATGGGGTTCCTGCGCCCCCATCGCGGCGCGGAGGACAACTCGGCCATCGGCGTCCTGGTGCTGTCGACCCTCGTGCTGCTGCTGGTGGCTCTCGTCGCGGCGGCCAGCTTCACGGTCATCGCCCAGCGCCGGATGCGGCAGATCGGTTTGCTCGCTGCGATCGGCGCCACTGAAAAGCATCTGCGGCTCGTCATGGTCGCCACCGGGCTCGTCGTCGGCCTCGTGTCGTCGCTGGCCGGCGTGGTCCTCGGCATAGCGCTGTGGGCGGTCGGCTCGCCGATGCTCGAGTCGCCGGCCGGCCACCGGATCGACCCGATGAACCTTCCCTGGTTGATCCTCGGCGCCCTGTGCCTGCTCGGTGTCGTTACGTCGACCGCGGCGGCCTGGATGCCCGCGCGGGCCGCCGCGCGGGTCCCCATCACGGCCGCGCTGATGTCGCGGCCGCCGCAGCCGAGGAAGACGCATCGGTCCGTCGTACTCGCCGGCGCCTTCCTGGCCGCCGGCTTCGGCAGTCTGTACGTCGGTGACCAGGAGCGCGCGGGCTGGATGGTCGCTGGGATCATCGCGACCGGGCTCGGCGTGCTCTTCGCCAGTCCGCTTGCCATCCGGGCGCTCAAGCACCTCGCGTCGCACACCCCGGTGGCCAGCCGGCTCGCATTGCGGGACCTGGCTCGGTACGAAGCCCGGTCCGGCTCGGCGCTCGCCGCGATCAGCCTGTCGCTCGGGATGGCGGTCGCCGTCATCGTCGTCTCCACCGCAGCGGAGCACCGCGCCGACACCGGCAACCTCTCGGACCGCCAACTGCTGATCCGCACCGCGAGCGACTGCCCGTGCCTGGTCGCGCAACGCACCCCGGCGCAGATCGCGCAGCTGCAGTCGGTGGTCGATTCGATGACACGTGACCTCGATGCCGCGACCGTCGTTCCCCTCGACGTCGCGATTGACCCGGACGTTGCGGAGTCGGCGCAGGGGCAGGTCGTCCTGCCAGTCGTCTCCGCCGGGAAGCGGATGAACGACCACCTCGTGCGTGACGTCGGTCAGCTGTACGTCGGTACGCCGCAATTGCTCAGCTATTTGCACGTGGATCGGGCAGCGGCCGATCCGCAGGCGGACGTACTCACGTCACAGCCGGGCGTCCTCGAGTACGCCAACGTCGGCACCAAAACATCCACGCCGGTGGTCGGTTCGGGGGATCGGCCGACCCAGCAGGCGGTCAAGGGGCCGCCACCGATGACGACCACGCACATCGACACGAGCCACTACACGTCGACGCCGCGATCGGTGATCACCGAGGCGGCGCTGGCCCGGCACGGTTGGGCTCCGATGCGGCTGGGCTGGCTGGTCGAGTCCCGCCACCCGATCACCATCGAGCACATCGCCGTAGCGCGCACGGCAGCGGTGGCGGCGGGATTGATCGTCGAGGCACGCAGCGACGGTCGGAGTCTGGCGACGGTGAAGTCGGTCGCCACCTCAGCCGGCATCGTGCTGGCGTTGCTGGTGCTCGCGCTGACGGTCGGGCTGATCCGCAGCGAAGGGGCCGCGGACCTGCGGACCCTGTCCGCTACGGGGGCATCGAGCCGGGTACGCCGCGGGCTGACGGCTGCGACGGCCGGCGCCATGGGCCTGCTGGGTGTCGTGATGGGGACGACGATCGCCTATCTCGCGATGCTCGCGGCGTACCGCAGCGACCTCAGCCGCCTGGACCGTGTCCCGTTGCTCTACCTGTCGCTGATCTCCGTCGGCGTCCCGGTCCCGGCGTACGCCGCCGGCTGGCTGTTCGCGACTCGCGAACCTCGGTCGCTGCGCAGCCGGACGGCGGACTGACTTCGGATAGCGTCGGCGTCATGGCGTCGCCGTTCACCGAAGTCGAAGTCGCGGGGCAGACCGTCAAGGTCACCAACCCCGACAAGGTCTACTTTCCGGACGTCGGCGTGCGGAAGATCGACCTCGTCGACTACTACATCGCCGTCGGCGATGGCATCGTGCGCGCCTTGCGCGACCGGCCGACGTACCTCCAGCGCTTCCCGGAGGGCGTGACCGGCGAGGAGGTCTACCAAAAGCGACTGCCCAAGCACGCGCCGGAGTGGATGGAGACGGTGCAGATCACTTTTCCGAGCGGGCGCTCGGCGGACGCGATGCGCGTGACGAGCGTGGCCGATGTCGTCTGGGCCGCGCAGCAGGCGACGATCACCTTCCACCCGTGGCCCACGCGCAGCGACGACGTCGACCATCCCGACGAACTGAGGATCGACCTCGACCCGCAACCCGGAACGGGATTCGCCGAGGCCCGGCACATCGCGATCGACGTCGTGCAGCCGCTGTTGGCAGAGCTCGGGTACGCCGGGTTCCCGAAGACATCCGGCGGGCGCGGCGTACACATCTACGTGCGGATCGAGCCGCGCTGGACGTTCACCGAGGTGCGGCATGCAGCCATCGCCTTCGCGCGCGAGCTGGAGCGACGGGCGCCGATGGATATCACCACCAAGTGGTGGAAGGAAGAACGTGGTCAGCGGCTCTTCATCGACTACAACCAGAACTCGCGTGATCGCACAATTGCCAGTGCCTACAGCGCACGGAAGGGCCCGCTGGCGACGGTCTCCGCGCCCGTGACGTGGGCCGAGCTGCCGGACGTCCAGAGTGAAGACTTCACCGTCAAGACGATGCCCGGCCGGTTCGCTGGGCTCGGCGACCTGCACGCGGCGATCGACGACGTTTCGCATGACCTGACGCCGCTGCTCGAGTGGTACGCACGTGACGAGGCAGCACTGGGCGACATGCCGTATCCGCCGAACTATCCGAAGATGCCCGGCGAGCCGATGCGGGTGCAGCCGAGCCGCGCGCGCAAGCAGGAGTAGTGCGCGGGATGCGCCGCAAGCGCGCACCTCTGCTCACCGCACAGCAGCTACTGGATGAGGCGTACGACGCCCGGCTGCGAGCGCTGGAGCGAATTCGGTCGTCCGCCGGCGTCGTGCACGCGTCCCGCGCCCGACTGGAGTCCGCGCAGCGAAGCTCCAGTGCCGAGCTGGAACGACTCGAAGAACGGGCGCGCGAGCTGCTGGCGGCGGGTGACGAAACTGGCGCGCGCGCCGTCGCGGCGAAGTGTGTGCCGATCGACGGCGACATCGAGGCGGCAGCCCACGAACTCGGCAAGTACCGCGACGCCGAGGCCCATCTCGAGACGATGCGAGACATGGTCGCGCAGCAGCTGACGACGCTGCGCAAGCAGCGTGAATCGATGCGCTCCGCGCACGCCTCGGGTGCCGCGCTGGAAACCGTGCGAACCCAACTCGACCTGCTCGCTGCGCAGTTTGCCCCGGTCGAGCGCGAACTCGCGACGCCGCCGCGCTGAACGCTCTTCGGCAAACCCGACGCGGCTTTCGCGGCGTACCCCCCCGGGTCTACATTGATGTTGATAGACCGGTACGGCACCAGGAAGGAAGCGCGCTCGCTCGGTGGCTGACCACTCGATGCTCGGCAAGGTCGGCCGGGTCACAGCTGCAGTCGCGCCCGGACACGTCGGCGAAGTCATGGTGGCCGTCCGCGGCGGCACCGAAGCGTTCAACGCCTACGCCAATGACGCGTCCTTGACGATCCCTTCCGGTACTCGCGTCGTCATCGTCGAGTACTACCCGCCACGCACGGTCGTCGTATCCCCTGCATAAGCCGGGGACGCTGCCGGCACGCTCTGCCGGACAAGGGAGCACCACCGCACCATGGAACTGTTCATCATCGGGGTAGTCGTCGGAGTCATCGTCTTCGCTTTCCTGCTGTTCAAACTGATGTGGCGGGTGGCCGAGCCGAACGAAGCGCTGATCATCTCCGGGCTGCGTGACCACAGTGACTCGGGCGACACCGCGGAGAGCCTCGGGTTCAAGATCGTGACCGGCAAGGGCACGTTCGTCATCCCCGGCATCCAGACCGTACGCCGCCTCTCGCTCGACCTGCGCGAGGCCGAACTCGCAATCGAATGCGTGACCAAGCAAGGCATCCCGCTCGGCGTCCGCGGCGTCGTCATCTTCAAGATCGGTGACGATTACGCATCGATCGCCAACGCTGCCAGGCGGTTCCTCGACCAGCAGCAGCAGATGGACGCGCGGGTGCACAACGTGTTCGCCGGCCACCTGCGCGCGATCGTCGGTCAGCTGACCGTCGAGGAGATGATCCGCGACCGCGAGAAGCTCACGCAGCTCACCCGTGCGTCATCGGGCATGGAGATGGAGAAGCTCGGGCTCAATGTCGACTCGCTGCAGGTGCAGGAGATCGACGACCCGACCGGGTACATCACCAACCTCGGCCGGCCGCATGCGGCGGCGGTGGCCAGTCAGGCGCGTATTGCTCAGGCGTCGGCAGACCGCGAAGCCACTGAGCGCGAGCAGGAAGCCGAAGCACTCAAGGCCGAAGCGCGCCGGCACTCGCAGATCAAGCAGTCCGGCTATCAGGCCGAGATCGACGAGGCTGCGGCGCGCGCGAAGCAGGCCGGACCGCTCTCGGACGCAACAGCACACCAGGAAGTCGTCGTGCAGGAGACGCGGGTCGCCGAACTCGAGGCACAGCGCGAGGAGCAGCGGCTGCAGGCGACCGTGCGCAAGCCGGCGGACGCGAAGGCGTACGAGCAGGTGACGCTCGCCAAGGCCGAGCGTGACTCCCGCATCGCACAGGCCGAGGGTCAGAAGCAGGTCGTCACGCTGGACGCGGCGGCGCAGGCCGAACGCGTCAAGGTGGCGGCAGCAGCAGACGCCGAGCACGTGCGACTCGAGGCCTCGGCGCGGGCCGAGTCGGTGACCGCTATCGGTGCGGCCGAGGCGTCAGCAACCCGAGCGAAGGGTCTTGCCGTGGCAGACGCCCGTCGTGCATCGGGCCTTGCCGAGGCTGAATCCATCCGCGCGCGCGCCGAAGCTCTCGCCGAGAACCAGGACGCGGTCATCGGTCAGCAGCTGGCCGAGAACTGGCCGGCGATTGTCGAGGCGGCAGCCAAGCCGTTCGGCAACGTCGACCAGATGATCTTGCTCAACGGCGCACAGGGCATCTCCGACGTCCTTGCCCAGGCGCTGTCGCAGGGTGCCACGGGTCTGGCGCTCGCGCGCAACCTGCTCAGTGGCGCGAGCAAGTCCAGTGAGCCGACGGGCCACGACTCGAACGGAAAAGTGACGAACGCCATAGCGCCGAGCGACGCCGCAAAGCAGGGCAAAGCCTGACGTACGCGAACGGGGCGAGTCGAAATATTCGGCTCGCCCCGTTTTTTTGTTTCCCGGCCGGTACGTTCGCGCAACGCGTCAGGGGGCGCTGTGGGCACTGCGGCGCCAGGGGAGACCTGCACATGCACATTTTCGGTTCGATCGTGACCACCCGTAGAGCTGTGCTCTCGGCAGGTGTGGCGTTGCAGCTTGCGGTCGGCATCGTGGCTGCCGGTCCGGCCCACGCCCTTGCGACACCGCCCTCCGCGCCGACCCTGGTCGAGGGCTTCCAGGTCGTCTCGGCAGGCACCGTCGTCGTCTATTGGGCGGCGTCGGCGTCGCCCGGCGACTCGCCGATCGCGTCGTACACCGCCGTCGCTGCGCCGGGCGGTCAGTCGTGTCAACGGCTCGCAGCTGACGTGCCACCAGACGAAGATCCGTGGTGCCTCATCTCTGGGCTGACGGAGGGAACGACGTACACGTTCACCGTTTTCGCGACGAATGCGGGCGCCGACAGCGCCCCTTCGACGGCATCGCCCGCTCTCACGATCCGGCCGTTCGTCGTGCCCGGCGCGCCGGCCATTTCGTCGAACTACCTGTCCGGTACGGCGGCGCACATCGTCTGGACAGCACCGGCCAACAGCGGCCCGCCGATCTACCGGTACACGGTCACTGCTTCGCCCGGCGGAGCGACCTGCTCAACGACCTCCGTCGCCTGCGACATCGACGGTGTGCTCGGCGGCACCTATGAGTTCACGGTCACTGCCGAGAACGTCGCTGGCATCAGCGCTCCATCGGCCTCCACAGGTCCGATGGCCTTTGTCGTGCCGGCCACGCCCCTCAACTTCGCCACCACGGGGCAGACCGCGACGCGCGCGACGTTCACCTGGTCGCCGGTGGTCAGCACCGCCGGCTTTCCGATCCAGTACTTCGTGACCGTGCCGGGCAATGCCTCGACGGGGTGCGTGGTCGATCAGCCCTCAGCAGGGGTCACACCCTCGTGCGCGGTATCGGGTCTTGTGGCGTCCACGAGCTACACCGCAACGGTCGTAGCCCGCAACGCAGTCGGCACCAGCGCACCGTCAGCACTCGTGGCGTTCACGACTCCCGCGCCCGTGACCGCGCCGACCGCACCGACCGCACCGCAAAACGTCACGGTCGTCGGTGCGAACGGTGCTGTGGTGGTGTCTTGGGGCGCGCCGGTGAGCGACGGCGGCGCGCCGATCAGCGGGTACACGGTGCAGGTCGAGACCGCGCTGGCGCCGCCGCGCTCGTGTATGACGACTTCGCTGTCGTGCGCGTTCGACGGCCTGACCGACGGACGCACCTACAGCTACACCGTCACGGCTCGCAACGACCGCCTGTCGACGTCCGCTGCTGCGGTGACAGCGACAACCCAGGACACCATCGCACCTGCGGCCCCGCTGAAGGTCACCGGAGCAACCGCGGTCAACGCGCTAGGAGTGAGCCAGTTGTCGCTCGCGTGGTCCGTTGACGGGAGCAACGACGGGACACCGATCGTGAGGTTGGCGACCGGCGGTGTTGCGCCCACGTCGATCAGCGAGGGGCTGCCGGTCGCCCCGCTGTCGGGTTCGGCGGCACCGACGGCGCCGACGAACTACAGCGCACGCGCGTCGGGATTTGCCATCGGGCCGATCGCTGTGTCCGTGTTCATGGTCGACAAGGCCGGCAACGTTTCAGCGCCGACATCGCTGGTGTTCACGCCAACGATCATCACGGTGTTGGGCGCACCGCTGACCACAGTCGCCGGCCGGCCGACATCGGTGACCTGGTTGCTTCGCGCACCCGGTGGCGCTCCGCGCGTGGGCGAGAAGGTCGTCGCCTTCCACCGCACGGTCGGCACAGGTAAGTGGGTGCAGACCGCGCTGGTCAGCGACCTGCGCGGCCGCGTCGGCCTGCGGTTCACAGCGACGAAGAACACCGAGGTGAAGCTGCAGTACGGCGGC
>JBDSAK010000246.1:0-22218 GCA_039922195.1 Mycobacteriales bacterium | reverse complement strand
CGCAGATCGAGGACCAGCTCGGCGCCGGCGGGCACCCGGATCATGTCCAGCCCCAGGTAGTCCGGGGCCGGGTCGCCGCGCTGAACCCGGCGCATCGACCCGGGACGTCGGCCGAGCTCGCGAGTGTCGATCACGAGGGGCTTTCGAGGGTCGAGGCGTGCAGGAGTGCGGTTACCAGACACGGTCTCACTCAGAACGGGGACACAACCAACGGGCGATCTTACCCGACAGCAGCGGGCCACATTAACGCGGCGGCCAACTTCCTGGCGCGGCCAGTGCTGCCTCCACTCGGCGGCGTAGGTCGGGTACGTCGACGCCGGCGTCACGCAGGAGCAGCGCGGGCCGCCCGTCAGCCTCGGCGGTGAGACTGAGCAGAAGCTGCTCAGCGCCGACTCAAGCCACTCACGACGCCGCGTACGTCAGCCTTCCAGCCGCGCGATGTCGACCCCGGAAAGCGGATGACGAAGCTGAGCCCCGGCGCGCTTGAGCACGGCGAGCAGCAGGTGCTCCGGCTCGATCTGGCGATGCCTCAGCCGGATCGCCTCGCCTTCTGCGCCCACGAGGGCCGCGCGTCCCACGTCCGTGAAGGCATCCGACAGACCGGACATCAAGCCGCCTGAGGGAGCAGCGCTTCGGTACGCCGCCGCAGGTCTCCCGCGTCGAATCCGCGCTCCGCCAGGATGCGCATAGCCAGGCCGTCGCCCTCGCGAAGCACGCCCAGCAGGATGTGCTCGGGGCCGATGTAGTTGTGCTTGAGACGTACCGCTTCCCGGAGGGACAGCTCGAGCACCTTTTTCGACCGCGGCGCGAAACGCGGCCGCCGTCGCGCTGTTTCGGCGTCCGCGCACTCCCGCCGGCGGTACCAGCGCCGGCGCCGTCCGCTCGAGGTCGGCACGGCTCCGAACCGGCTCTCGATCTTGTTGAGCACCGCGGGCAGATCGATTCCGATCGATTCGAGCGCTTCGGCATCCTCCTTGTCGAGCACTCCGGGCAGCGGGCTGCGGAACGCCGTGATGTCGGCGTACACGGCTGCCTTGGCCAGACCGAGCTCGGCGAGCAGGCGGCCCGGGCCGCCACTGTGCGGGTCGAGAAGCCCGAGCAGCAGGTGTTCGGTGCCGACCATCGAATGGTCGAGGGCAACCGCCTCGAGCACGGCGTGTTCGACGACGCTCTTTGCGCTGTCCGTGAAGCGTTCGAACATCAGTGCCTCCCTGGGCGCGGGCCGCGTCCCGCGTGCTTCTGGTGAACCGCCTGCTTGCTGACGCCGAGAGCCTCGGCAATCTCTTGCCAGGACCACCCCTGGACGCGCGCGTTGTCCACCTGGACGGTCTCGAGGGTCTCCGACAACGTCCGCAGCGCCCGCACGGCCCGTAGCCCGGTGCGCACGTCCGCCGAAGTCGCGGCCGCCGCGAGCTCTGTGGCTTTCGTCATGCCGTCAAGTTACCTTGACGCCGCCCCGCGCGTCAAGCCACATTGACGACATCGGCGCTGGCAACCGGTTCCACCGTTCTGGACGCCAGGACGGCGGTAGCCGTCTACGATGCACCAACCCGAGCAAAGGAATCGTGAAGATGCGAGCGTCGGAAGACTGGTACGTCGTCGGCCTCGACAACGGCGGGACCAGCAACAACGCGACACTGCTCAAGTCCGATGGCACGTTCGCGGTCGACCGCCTGATCGAAAACCCCAGCCGGGTGCAGGACGGTCCCGAGGTCGCGGTCGACGCACTGGCCATGGCTCTCGACAACGTGCTCGCGATCACCTCGGTCCCGCTGAACGCTGTGCGCGCGGTGGGCCTGGACTCCCCCGGACCGGCCAGCGCAGAAGGCGTCATCTCCTCGCGCGGCTCGACCAACTTCTCGCAGCCGGCCTGGCGCGGGTTCGATTTCCGCGGCGCGCTCGAGAAACGGATCGGGTTACCGGTCATCTACAACAACGACGGAAACGCTGCCGCTCTCTACGCGCACCATGCCGTCTTCGGCGGAGTGTCGAGCCAGCGGTCGTCGGTCTCTGCCGTCGTCGGCACCGGGCTCGCCGGTGGTGTCATCGACGCCGGCCGCATCATCCAGGGCGCAGCGGGCATGGCCGGCGAGCTCGGTCATGTGCACATTCCGATGGACGGCCTGCTCGAGGACGACCAGCCGATTCCAACCTGCAACTGCGGCCTGCGTGCCGACGCCGAGAGCGTTGCGTCCCTCACCGGCATCCGCAACAACCTGCTGCCGTACTGGCTCACCCGCTACCCCGACCATGAGCTAGCCGGTGTCGCGCTCGACCGAGGCGCGAAGCTCGTCCGTGGTTACGGCGAGAACGGCGACGAGATGGCGCTGAAGATCTTCGAGCAGCAGGCCAAGGCGCTCAGCCGGCTCTTCACGATCGCCGCCAACTTCACCGACCCGCACGTCTTCTTCGTGGGCGGCGGTGTCGTCGAGACCGCCCCGCACTTCCGCGACTGGTTCCTGGAGTGCGTGCATAGTCACACCCGCCTGCGCGAGGAGCAGTTGAAGGTCACGAAGTTCGCCCTCGTGCCTGACCTCGACATGGCCGGCGCCCGGGGCGCGGCCGTCGCCGCGCTGAACTCCGTCACGGTCGAATCGATGGACCTCGTCGACCGGGTGGAGTCCCTCTAACCGGATTCGGCGCGGCCACGTACGCCGGACGGCCAGCCGGGTAGTTGGTGTCGTCCTGAACCAGCGGCCCCGGCGGCGTCCGCAAGATCATCTGAAGCAGTGCGAACTCCGCAAGATCATCTGAAGCAGTGCGGACGCGATCGGTGGGCGCACCGCTTCAGGTGATCTTCGCTTGTGCCTGACACGAGATCAGCGCGCGGCAAGGCGGCCGAACGCTCAGCCGGGTAGTCGCTCAGCCGGGTAGGGGGGTGTCGTCCCCGAACGCGCCCGGCTCGCCGAGCGCATCGAGTTCCTGCCGGCCCCGCAGCTTGTCTCGACCGCGTTCGACCGCCGTGAGAACCTTGTTGAGCACGACCTCGAAGTTGGCCAGTTTCGCATCGACGTAGTCGTCGACCTCGACCTGCATCCGGCGCGCCTGCTCGTTCGCATCGTCGACGACTCGGTCGGCCTCACGCTCGGCAGAGCGGACCACCTCGGTGTCGCTCACCAGCCGGTCGCGCTCGGACTCGGCGTCGCTCAGGATGCGCTCCGCCCGGCGGCGGCCTTCCTCGACGATCTCGTCGCGATCCTTGATGACGCTCTGCGCCTCGCGCAGCTCGCCGGGGAGCATCTCGCGCACTTCGTCGAGCAGCGTCAGCATGTCGGTCCGGTTGACGATGCACGAGGCGGACATCGGCATCGAGCGCGCGGTCTCGACCATCTCGGTCAACGCGTCGAGCTTGGCCTGGATATCCACGCCCTGCGAGTCGCGCGACGGCTGGTCGGTGCTCAAGACGGGCGGTCCCCTTCGGCCAGGCGTTCGGTCAGGCGGCGGACGACGGCGTCAGGAACAAGAGCCGACACATCGCCGCCGTACATCGCAACCTCTTTGACGAGGCTCGACGAGAGGAAAGAGTAGAGCGGGTTGGTCGTCATGAACAAAGTCTCGACCCTGGCGAGTCGGTGATTCATCTGCGCCATCTGCAACTCGTAGTCGAAGTCGCTGACCGCGCGCAGCCCCTTCACGATGACCGGAATGTCATGGGTCTTGCAGTAGTCGACGAGCAGCCCGCTGAAGCTGTCGACCACGACGTTCGTGCCGGTCCCGACGACCTCGCGGATCATCTCGATGCGCTCCGGCACGCTGAACAGGCCCGCCTTTGCCTGATTGACCAGGACCGCGACGACGACCTCGTCGTAGATCTCGCAGGCCCGCTCGATGATGTCGAGATGGCCGTTGGTGATGGGATCGAAGGACCCCGGGCACACGGCGCGCCGCACGCGTTCCTCCTAGGCCTCCGCCGGTCGGACGCTACGCGCGTCGGCAGCGTGCCGACCGTACCAAAGCGTGGCCTCGCCGTACTTGCGCTCGCGGACCGCCTCGATCCCGTCCGGCCACATCCACGGCCGGTCCCGGGAGGACCGCTCGACCGCGATCACGGCATCCGGGGCGAGCCACCCCGCCGCGAGCAGGTCGGCGAACAGCTGCGCAACGGCCGCGCCGTCGACGGCGTACGGCGGATCTGCCAGCACCACGTCGTACGGGCGGTGCGGCGGGCCCGTCGGCAGATGCTCGACGCGTTCGGCCCGGACCTGGGCGCCAGGAAGCGCCAGCGCGGCGACGTTGAGCCGCAGCACCGCGACCGCCTTCGCGTCGTTGTCGACCATCAGCGCGTGCGCCGCGCCGCGCGACAGGGCCTCGAGCCCGAAGGCTCCCGATCCGGCGTACAGATCGAGCACGCGCAGTCCGTCGATCGGGCCGATGATCGACCCGATCGAGGCGAACAACGCCTCGCGCGCGCGGTCGGACGTCGGCCGGGTCGACTTGCCGGTGGGCACCAGGATCCGGCGCCCCCGCGCTTCGCCGGCGATGATCCGCGTCACAAGTCGGGCTCGTCGGAGAGTTTCAACTGGGCGAATTGCACGAGCGCCGACAGCGACGTCGCGCCGACCGCGGCGGCCAGCGCGTTGTTGCGCAGGTCATCGCTCACCGCGGCGCCGACGAGGCAGCAGACGAACGCCACGCCAAGCAGTACGGCTGCGGCGAGGCGGCGGCGGACAGTTGCGATTACGTAGGGCCGCAGCGACGCCGGCAGCCCGCGCCAGAACTGCAGCAGAAATCCTGCCGGCCACACACACGCAGCCAGCGCGGATCGATCGACCCAGCCGGCCCCGCCCGCGATCAGGACACTGGCGGCGTACAACGAAACCAGCTCGAAAAACGTGACGCGGCCGAGGGTGCCGACCACGATGCCGTCTGCGTTTTCCCTCGACTCCTTGCGGGTGGGGTCGATGCGCATCACCGTGCCGAGGCGCGAGAGTGCGGACGCGCGCTGCATCGGCGAGGGGACGCCGCTGATGGTTTCCAGAGCAGCAAGCTCGGTGTGCCCGCCGATGTTTTCCGGATCGATTGCCAGCACCTTGGCGCAGGCCTGCCGCGCCGTCGGCACATCCCCACGCAAGCGCGCGGCAATCGCCACGGCAAGATGAGCACCGGTCGCGTTGGGATCGAGCTCGACAGCACGCCACGCAGCGGCGGCCGCCGTGGCATGGTCCCAGCCCGCGAACGCCAGAGCGCGGGCCATTTGCGCGTGCGTCTGCCACTGGTGCGGCGCGGCCCGCACCGCGTTATTCGCCGCTTCGACGGCACCGCGGTGGTCGCCGAGCAGCGCGAGATTCAGGCTGGCGAGCCGGTGCGCCCACTCCTCCTCGGGATCGATCCGCAGCGCGCTGTTGGCGGCTGCGACACCGTCGGCGTAGTCGTCGAGCTCGTAGCAGGTGCGCGAGATCAGGCACCATGCGTAGTCGTTGTCTGGATCCGCCGCGACGATTCGCTGCAGCAGGGCGCGCGCCTCGCCGAACCGGCGGAGATCGCACAGCGCCTCGGCTCTTTGCAGATCGTTCGCCGTGCCGGGCGCGTCCCGTTCGCTCACAGCAGCTTGCGTTTGCGCAGGTAGACGAGCAGCTCGTCGTACATGCCGCCCTCGTTGGCGAATTGCGCGACGTTGCGCGCGGTTTCGAGCCACGGGCCGATCGACGGCTTGAGTGTGCGCAACGCGTCCTCGAGGTCACGCATTTCGATCATGCGCACCTTGCCGCTGCGCGCTGAGTCGAGCAGCGCGGTCTCGGCGGCCGACTCGCAGAGGTAGGCCAGGTCCGCGCCCGAGAAGCCGTCGGTCTGCCGGGCGAGCTTGCCCGTGTCGATGTTGGCGACCGGCCGCTCGGAGAGGTGGTAGCGCAAGATGGCCTCGCGGGCCGGCTCGTCGGGCGGCAACACGAGCAGCGTGCGGTCGAACCGGCCAGGTCTCCGCAGTGCGACGTCGACGTCCCACGGGTGGTTGGTCGCGCCGAGCACGAAAACGCCCTGGTTGGCGTTGTTGGCGCCATCCATCTCGTTGAGCAGCTGGTTGACGGTGCCCCGCGCGGCGTTGTGGCGCATCTGGCTGCGCTTCTGCCCGAGCGCGTCGATCTCGTCGAGGAACAGGACACAGGGAGCATTGCGACGCGCAGTTTGGAAGATCTCGTGCAGGTTGCGCTCGCTCTGCCCGATGAACATGTCGAGTACGTCGGACAGGGACACCGTCATGAAGCCGGCACCCATCTCGCCGGCGATCGCCCGCGCGATGAATGTCTTGCCGCAGCCGGGCGGCCCGTAGAGAAGCAGGCCGCCACCGAACGATTTGCCGTAGAGCTTCATCAGCTCCGGATTGCGCATCGGCGCCAGGATCGCCGCCTCGAGCCGAGCTTTTACCTCGCTCATGCCGCCGACATCGGTGAGCTTCACAGCTGAGCGCTCGACGTCGTACGCCGGCTCGATCGGCTCCTCGGCCTCGCCGTCGACGAACATCGGCGGCACCACGTCGGCAAACTGCGCGTCGAGCCGCGCGATCGTCTCCCGCTCGGTGGGCAGGTCGGCATCGGCATCGGCATGGGCATCGGAGCTTGGCGCTGTGGGAGGGACGGGCACATCGTCGCCGACTCCGCTGCCCGTCAGGAGACGCATCGCGGCAGCGTTAGACGGGTCGCGGGAGAGCGCAGCGCCCGCCTGGCGCACCGACTCGTCACGTTCGCCTGCGCTCAGCAGCACCTCGGCGAAGTGGACGCGCAGCGGTACGTCGTCCGGGTTTTGCTCCACTGCGGCGCGCAGGCTGGCCAGAAGCGGATTAGTCACAGTGCCCCATTGCCCCGTCGGCGCGGTCGTGTATCCACGAGCGCGGCGGTCAGCCTCGCAGAGGCCTCAGCCCTTTTCAAGGAACCGAGCACGCTCGGCGTCGATGACCCGCGTGACCTCGGCCAGCAGGTCCGGCTCGCTCGCGAACTCCGGGTCGCGTTCGATCATGGCGCTCGCCTCATCGCGTGCCTCGAGGATGAGGTCCTCGTCGTTGAGCAGCTCCAGCAATCGAACCGAGCTACGCCGGCCGGACTGCGACGCCCCGAGGACATCGCCTTCGCGCCGCTGCGCCAGGTCGAGCCGCGCGAGCTCGAAGCCATCGAGGGTGGCGGCCACCGCATCCAGGCGCTCACGGCCCGGCGACCCCTCCGGCAGCTCCGTGACGAGCAGGCACAGGCCGGTTTCGCTCCCCCGACCGATGCGACCGCGCAACTGGTGCAGCTGCGAGATGCCGAAGCGCTCGGCGTCCATCACCACCATGACGGTCGCGTTGGGTACGTCGACACCCACCTCGATCACGGTCGTCGCGACCAGCACGTCGACGACGGCGCTGCTGAAACGGCGCATGGCCGCGTCCTTGTCGTCGGCCGGCATCCGGCCGTGCAGCATCTCCACCCGCAAACCTTTCAGCGGTCCGTCGACGAGCTGCGGGAAGACGTCGAGTACGGCGATCGGCGCGCGGCGCTCCTCATCGTCGACCGGCTCCGCACCGGACGGCGCCTCGGTCTCCTTCTCCCCGATCCGCGGGCAGACCACGAACGCCTGCCGGCCCGCGGCGACCTGTTCGCGCACCCGCTCCCACGCCGCGTCGAGCCACGCGGGTTTGTCACTCGTCGGTACGACGGCGGTCTTGATCGGCGTCCGGCCGCGCGGGAGTTCGCGCAGGGTGGAGGTCTCGAGGTCGCCGTACACCGTCATGGCGACGGTGCGCGGGATCGGCGTCGCGGTCATCACCAGTACGTGCGGTGTGGTGTCGCCCTTGCCGCGCAGGACGTCGCGCTGCTCGACGCCGAAGCGGTGCTGCTCGTCGACCACGACGAGCCCGAGATCGCGGAAGACGACGTCAGCTTCCAGCAGCGCGTGCGTCCCGATCACGATGCCGGCGGAGCCGTCCACGATCTCGGCGAGTGCCGTGCGCCGCGCTGCTGCCGAGAGCGAACCGGTGAGTAGCACGATGCGCGTCGCTTCGTCCGCGGCACCGAGCTCGCCGGCCATCGCCAGGGGGCCGAGCAGCTCTCGGATGCTGCGCGCATGTTGCATCGCGAGCACTTCGGTCGGCGCCATCAGGGCGGCCTGGCCACCGGCGTCGATGACCGTGAGCATGGCCCGCACCGCCACGACTGTCTTGCCCGAACCGACCTCCCCCTGGAGCAGCCGGTGCATCGGATGCGGCTGGGCGAGTTCATCCTCGATGGTGGCGCCGATCTCGGCCTGGCCGACGGTGAGTTCGAACGGCAGCGCCGCCTCGAACGCGTCGGTCAGTCCGTTGCGGGCGCGCAATCGCGGCGGGGTCGACGTACGACGTGTATCGCGCCGTCGGGCAGCGAGCACGACCTGCAGGATGAACGCCTCATCCCACTTGAGCCGCTCCGTCGCGCGGGCGACGTCGGCGCGGGTGCGCGGCTGATGAATGCCGCGTAAGGCCCCCAGCAGGTCAGTGAGTCCGTGCCTGGCGCGGACGTCGAACGGCAGCGGGTCGGTGAGGTGCGGCAGTTGGTCGAGAATGATGCCGATCGCGTCCGCGAACTTCCAGGACGTGATCTTCTCCGATGCCGGATAGATCGGGATCAGCGAGTTGGCGAAATCGCCCGCCGCGACGACTGGATCGTCGTCCTCGTCGACGACCTTGTACTCCGGGTGCGTCAGCTGCCGCTCCCCCCGGAACTCGCTGACTTTGCCGGAGAACAGCGCCTGCCGCCCGACCTTGAGGTCCTTGGTATGGAAGCCACGCGGGGTGAACCACGTCAGCTTCAGCGACCCGTTCTCGTTGCCGACCAGGACCTCGAACATGTTGCCGCGGCGCTGGCGCATCGGCCGCAGGGTCGCCTTGTGCACTCGCGCGAGGACCGTGACGTATTCGCCGAGCTCCAGTTTGTGCAGGTCGGTGAACTTGCCGCGTTCGGCGTACCGGCGTGGGTAGTGGCGCAGCATGTCTCCGACCGTCTCGATCCCGAACGATTCCCAGACGACCTTCGCGAGCCGACCGTCAAGGTAGCTCTTGACGGGCGCTTCGAGACTCACTCGACACCGATCAGCAGGGCGTCGCCGGTCTGATCTCCGCGATACGCCTCGACTTCGAGCCGCGGAAAGCGCGTTTCCACCCGGCCGACGAGCGCCTGCAACGCCTCGTCGCTCACCGACTCCCCGGCGAGCAGTGTCACCAGCTCGTCGTCGTCGGTGATGAGTTCGACGAGGATTGCGAGCGCCACCTCATCGAGCTCGCCCGCATCGGCCCGCACACGTGCGGCACGCGTCCCCACTGCAGCCGCCGTCATCGCGCTGACGTCGTCGGCCAGCGGCCGATCGACGTCATGTACGGCGAGAGCGGCCAGTCCCTGCACCGCGGACGTCGTCGGGATGATGTTCAGGGCGACGCGCCCGTCGGCGGCGAGGCCGGTCGCGACGGCAAGCAGCTCGGGGCAGTTGGGCAGCACGATGACGTCACCGACGCCGACGCTCGCGATCACCTCGGCCAGCTGGTCGCGCTGACTTGAGGTCGGTACGGCGATCGCACCCGCGCCCGCGAACAGACCGTGCAGACCGGATGCTGCGGCGCCGGCGAATATCGGGCGGCTCGCCCGCGCCTCCTGCGCAGCGATCTGCTCGGCGAACCGCGTGACGACCACGTTGTGGGCCACGCCCGCCACGAAAGCCGCGCCGAGGGTCGCGCCGACGTCGTTGACGTGCACGTGTACGTTGTACAAACCGTCGCTGCCCACGACGACGAGCGAATCACCGAGGGCCGACAGCGCGTCCTTGAGTACCGGAAGGACGTCGTCGGTCGCGTCGAGCAGGAACTGCACCTCGTAGGCGAACTCCGGGCTCCCGGCCTCCCGCGCGCCGACCAGCGCGGTCAGATTGCGCGGCACCGCAGGCGGCATACTCAGCGCGCCCTCTGGCACACCCGCCCCCATCACCTTGGCCAGCGCCTCGAGTACGACGACCAGGCCGCGGCCGCCCGCGTCGACGACACCCGCCGCCTTGAGCGCGGGCAACTGCTCGGTCGTGGCCTCCAGCGCTTCGCGCGCACCCGCCGCGGCGGCTCGGATCACCGCCGCGAAGTCGTCCCCCTCGACGGCGCGCGCCGCCTGCGCGGCTCCCTTGGCGACCGTGAGGATGGTGCCCTCCGCGGGGTGGGACACGGCGGCGTACGCCTTGTGCACTGCCGCGTCGAGCGCCTCCTTGAGCTTCTCGCCGCCGGCCGACCGCAGCGGTCCCAGGACCTCGGCAAAGCCACCGAGCACTTGCGACAGGATGACGCCGGAGTTACCCCGCGCCCCGACCAAGGCGCCGCGCGCCAGCGCCTTCATGGTGACCGCGAGGTCGTCCCCGCGGGCTCCCAGCAGCGACGTGTGCACGGCCTCCATCGTTGCGACCATGTTGGTGCCTGCATCGCCGTCGGGCACGGGGTAGACGTTGAGGTCGTCGATCTCCTGGCGGCGCGCGCGCAAGTCGGTGAGCGCAGCAGCACACCACCGCCGTACGGCGGCTGCATCCAGCCGGCGCAGCACTGCCACAGTCGCGCGCTCCCTCCAGTTGGCTGCCGCAGCGTACCGATCGGGTTGCCGGGAGGACGGCCTCGTGGCTACTCTGTGCAGGTTGCCCTGTTGTTCCGGGCTTTCGGGCGCGTGCCTTTTCCCCCTTCAAGGAGATGTTTCCGTGGCTTCCGTATGTGACGTCTGTGGCAAGGGCCCGGGCTTCGGCATGTCCGTCTCCCACTCGCACCGCCGCACCCGCCGTCGCTGGAACCCCAACATCCAGCGGGTCCGCGCAATCATCGGCAAGTCGACCCCGACCCGCCTGAACGTCTGCACCTCGTGCATCAAGGCCGGCAAGGTCACCCGCCCGTCGGTGCGAACCTCGTAGCCTCGTCGCCTCCCGTCCGGGCGGCTGAGCGCGGATGAGCCTCGCGCTGACACTGCGCAAGGGGTGCCCGTGCCGCACATCCGCCTTCTCGGGCCACTGGAAATCGGCCCCGAAGGCACACCGACCACCATCGCTGCCGCCAAGCCGCGCACGCTCCTGGCCGCGCTAGCCGTGCGCGTCGGCCAACCGGTGTCGACGGACACTCTCGTCGAGGCACTGTGGGGCGACGACCCGCCGCCGTCGGCCGGCAAGCTCCTTCAGATCTATGTCTCGCAACTGCGCAGGAGCCTGCCTGTCGAGGTTGCGATCGCGACCCGAGCACGCGGCTACGCTCTCGACGTTCCACCCACGGACGTCGATGTGGTCGAGTTCACCCGACTTGTCCAGGACGGCCATCAGGCCTCCGCGACCGGCGCCTGGCGACAAGCCGCCGCGCTCCTTCGCGCGGCACTTGATCTATGGCGGGGCGAACCGCTTCGAGACGTCGGGCCGGCGGTGCTCTTCGACGTCGAAGCGGACCGCCTCGGCGCTCTGCACCTCGACGCAATGGACGACCTGTACGCCGTCCGACTCGAACTCGGCGAGACGTTCGAGCTGGTCGCTGCGCTGCAGCCACTGGTTGCGGCAAACCCGCTGCGAGAGAACCTGACGAAGTCACTGATGCTCGCGCTGCACCGAAGTGGCAGGCAGGCCGACGCCTTCTCGGCGTACGACACCGTCCGCCGCGGGCTGCGCGACGAACTAGGAATCGATCCCGGTCCCGCGCTGCGCGAGGCGCACGCGCAGCTGCTCACGCAGGAGCAGGGACCGGCTCGCGACCTGGTCGAGACGCCCGGAGCGCTGCCCGCGCTCATGACCGCGACGATCGGCAGGGACAGCGCGATCGACGCCGTGGACCGTGCATTAAAAGACCCGGCCACTCGGCTGATCACCCTCACCGGCCCCGGCGGCGCGGGCAAGACGCGGCTCGCGGTCGTTGCGGCGGCTCGCGCGCAGCATCGCTATCAGGACGGGGCCGCATTCGTGCCGCTCGAGACTGTCAAGGACCGGGCGCTCGTCCTGGCGACGATCGCCGCTGCGCTCGGTGTCAGGGAGGCGGCGGACGAACCAGCCGCAACGATTGCCCGCGAACTCGCCGGCCGCGAACTCCTCGTCGTTCTCGACAACCTCGAGCAAGTCGTCGACGTAGGACCGATGCTCGTCGACCTGCTCGAGCGCCTGCCCGGTCTCACCTTCCTGGTCACCAGCCGCGTGCTGCTGTCCGTCACCGGCGAGCAGGCATTCCCGGTGCCGCCGCTCGCGATGCCTGGCGGCGCGGGCAGCTCACTGGACGACATCGCGGCCAGCGGCGCCGTCGCGTTGTTCTGCGAGCGGGCCAAGGCCGCCCTGCCGTCGTTCGAGCTCACCGAGCACAACGCGCTGGCGGTGGCGGAGATCTGCCTTCGTCTCGACGGCCTGCCGCTGGCGATCGAGCTGGCCGCCGCACAATCCCGGACGTTGGCGCCCGCTGAATTCCTGGCCAGGCTGACGTCTCGGCTGGACGCGCCGGGTCCTGGCCAGCGGGATCGGCCGGCTCGGCACCGAAGCCTGCGCTCGGCCATCGAGGGATCGCACGAACTACTCACTGCAGAGGCGCGCGAACTCTTCGCCGGGTTGTCGGTATTTGCCGGCGGGTTCGACCTGGCAGCCGCGGAGACCGTGTGCGGCGCGAGCCCCGAGACCCTGTCCGAACTGGTCGACCACAGCGTCGTTCAGGTCGGTGCGACCGCGGAGCGGTTCAGCATGCTGGAGACGATCAGGGAATTCGCTGCCGAACTGCTCACCGACGCCTCGGTACCGGCCAGGCACGCGGCGTACTACCTCGACCTCGCCGAGGCTGCTGGGGCACTGCTCGACGGCCCGGAGCAGGCCGTGCGGCTGACCCAGCTCGATCGGGAGCAGGACAACCTGCGGGCCGCTTTCGCGGCACTCGACGCCGCCGGTGACGCCGAGGGCGAGCTCCGGCTCGCGGTTGCGCTGGCGCGGTTCTGGTACATCCGCGGCCGGCTCACCGAGAGTCGTGCCCGGCTGGGCCGCGCCCTTGGACGAGCGGATGAGGTGGCGCCACAGCTGCGCGCCGATGCCCTGCGCAAGCTGTCGGCCAATGCCGTGCTGCGCGGGGACTACGCGGACGCTCTGCGGATCGCCGACCAGGCTCTTGCCCTGTACGACGACATCGGCGACCGACTCGGCCGCGCCCGGTCGCTGTCGAATATCGGGGCGATGTCGCACGCATCGGGCGACCACGGGCGAGCCCGCGCGAGTCTCGATGCAGCGATCGATCTGGCCACCGAGATCGGTGCCGATCGGGTGGTCGCCCTGGCCCTGAACAACCGTGGTGACCTGTGCCTCACGCTCGGCGAGTTCGCCGACGCGACCCAGGACTTTTCCGACAGCTTGGTCCTGCTCGAGGCACAGGGCGACGCGACGAACGTCGCCCGCTCCTTGCTCAACCTCGCACTCAGCGCTCTCGGGCAGGACGACGACGACGGGGCCGCGCTGCTGGTCGCGCGCAGCCTCGAACTCAGCGTCCGTCTCGACGATGCCGAGGACATCGCCTGGTGCCTGCTCGCCCGCGCGGCGTTGCTCGCGCGCGCCGGCCAGCCCGAGTCGGCCGGAGAGCTGCTCGGTGCCGCAGAAGTCGTTCTCAGGGAGATCGACGCCGTCCTTAAGCCGTACGAGCGAGCCGTCCATACGTCGACGACCGCGGCCCTGAGCGGCGCGCTGGGCACGGCGGCGCTGGCGGCGGCGCGCGCACGCGGCGGCGCGCTCGCCCTCTCCGACGCGGTTGCCCTCGCCCGCGGCTGAACCGGAGCGCGACGCCGGGCTTTACCGGCGCTATGGCGCCCCGCGGGAGGGTGCGCCTGACGCCGTCCGCCCAGGAGGAATCATGTCCGCGCCCCTAGCACGCACGAACATCACGAGCCGCCGGATCGCACTCGCGGGTGCGACCGCGATCGCACTGCTGTCGGCCAGCACTCGGCCGGTGCTCGCTGCCCCGGCGGCGGGGACGGCCCGGATCGACCGGACACTGGTGCGGTTGGACCCACGCACCGGGCTGGCGGAGGTCGTATTCGGGTCGGGTCGATATCTCACGCTGCCGTCGACGGACGCACCCGAGCGCGTCGTGCTCGACTATCTGTCCAGCCACCGAGCGGATTTCGGTCTGGACGCGGCGGGTGTCGAGAGCCTGGTCGTCACGAAGAACGTCAGAACGCAGGACGACGGCGCCAGCCATGTCCTCGTCGGCCAGCAAATAGCCGGCGTTCCCGTCCACCAGGCGCTGATGACGGCACTGGTTGCCCGCGACGGACGACTGGTGCTCATCGGTGGCAGCCTCTCCGGGACCCGGACCGCAGGCAGCGTGGCCATCAGTGCGGGCGACGCGGTCGCGAGGTCCGCCCAGCGCGCGGGCGCCCGGTCTGCCGGCGCGCCTGCCGGATCCGGAACAAGAGCCAAGGGCAAGCACGTCTTTTCCAACCCGTACGCGCGTGGAGTGCGCGATCCCAACCCGGTCAGCGCTGAACTCGTCTGGACAGTTCAGGCGGACCGCTCGCTGCGGCCGGCGTGGTTGACCGACGTCGAACTGTCCAGTCGCTCCTGGACCGAGTCGCTCGTCGACGCCGCAAGCGGTGCAGTCATCTCCCACGAGAGCCGCTACCGGCACTCGGGTCCCGAGGGGAACGTCTTCCGAGAGCAGCATCCCGGCGTGACCGGGGCGACTCAGCGCATCACGACGCTGAGCGGCGGCAATGATGACTGGGTCGTCGGCCGCATGACCAGCGGCAACAACGTCAATGCCTATCTGGACCGGGACAACCAGAGCATCAACAACGAGTACCAGCCGACTACGCCGCCGGCCGGCGATCCGGCGTACCAGCATTTCGACTACACGTTCACCAACGCGTGGAGCAACGCCACCGACGTCGCCGATGTCGGCGCACTCGACACGGACCGCGACGCGAGCATGACGCAGCTCTTCTATTACACCAACGTCATGCACGACTGGCTGCTCTCCTACGGCTTCGACGAGAAGTCCGGCAACTTCCAGGCGGCGAACTACACCGGTGGTACCGGAGGCGACATGGTGATCGCCGAGGCGCAGGACGGCTGGGCGTTCGGCTGCCCTGACGGCGACGACGCCGACAGCAATCCGGAGCGTTGCCTCAACAACGCGAACTTCGGCACCAGCAAGGTCGACGGCAGTACCGCGCGCATGCAGATGTACTTGTGGGCTCGCAACGGTGACCCGAGCAGGGACGGAGCGATGGACGGCGACGTCATCGCGCACGAATACGGGCACGGGGTCTCCAACCGGCTGGTGCCCGGCGGCGTCAGCGGTGGCACAAACCAGTCCGGATCCCTCGGTGAAGGCTGGAGCGACGTCATCTCCTTCCTCAAATGGAATGACGCTGTCATCGGCGAATACGTCACGACCAACGCGACCACAGGGGTGCGATCGGTGGCCTACGACAAGTCCAACCGCGACTACGCGTCGTACAACGCGAGCGCGTCGGTCGACTCTCCGCACTTCAACGGCGAGATCTGGGCAACGGTGCTCTACGACGTACGCCGCAGCTTGGGCGTCGACACGACGACGCGGCTCGTCCTTGACGGAATGCGCAGCACCCCGAACGGCCCGAATATGACGTTCATCAACGCGCGAGACGGCCTCCTCGCGGCCGACATGGCCAAGTACGGCGGAGCGAATCAATGTGCTCTGTGGACGGCATTCGCCGGGCGGGGGCTCGGTGTCAATGCAGTCTCCGCGGGTCTGCACAGCGCGCAGGTCAACGAGAAGACGATCCCTGCCGGTTGCTTGCCCAAGGCCACTGTCGGTGGTCCGTACAACACCACCGAGGGCACCAATGTCTCGGTCAGCGCGCAGTCGTCGTCTAAGGGCACCGCGCCATCCGCCGGCTTCATCGCGAAGTACGAGTGGGACCTCGACAACGATGGTCAGTACGACGACGGAACCGGATCGCCCGTCTCCTACCAGAACGTCGGCCAGGACGGGGCATTCACCATCGGCCTGAAGATCACCGATGCGTTCGGGAACACCTCGACCGCCACCGGCACCGTCAACGTCGCCAACGTCGCGCCCATCGTCGAGCTGACGGCGATCACGCCCGTGGACGAGTTCGGCCGGGTCACGATGTCAGGCACGATCCGCGATCCAGGCTGGGAGGACTCCCTCTACGGCACCGTCGACTGGGGCGATGGCGACGGCGTGCACTCACTCGGTGGCTACCTCGAGCAGGAGCGGCCGGACGCCACGCTCACCTGGTCGATCACGCACGGGTACGGCGACAACGGCTCGTTCGCCGTCACGGTGTCCGCGCAGGACGACGACGCCACATCGACCGGGACCACGGCTGCCGAAGTGCTCAATGTGCCTCCGACCGCTGATATCGACGGGTCAGGTGAACAGTCGTACGGCGGCGCATCCGCGTTCGTCGTCCGCGCCGGAGCGAGCGTCAGCGTGCCGGCCCGGTCGACCGATCCAGGCAGCGACGACCTGGCGTTCACGTGGGGCTGGGATGACGGCACGTCGTCCACACAGACATCGCTGGTCAACCCACCGGCCGCAGACCCGGCGAACAGTCCGAGCTTCGAGCCGCGCGACGTCAGCCTGACCGCCGCTCACGCATTCGGCGGGGCGTGCGTCTACGACGTCGCGCTGACCGTCACCGACGACGATGGCGGTTCGGCCAGCGATGCATCGGCGGTGGTCGTGACGGGCACCGCGACACTGTCCAAGGGATCGGGCTATTGGCTGAACCAGTTCCGGCTCACGTCGACGGCTTTCACCAGTACACAGCTGCAGTGCTACCTCGACATCGTCGGGTACTTCAGTTCCGTCTTCCCCGCGGGCATGACGCGGGAATTCGCGGTGAAGACGCTGAACTCGCCCTCGAAGTCGGGACCGACGATCGTGTTCGACCAGCTGGCACTCGCGGCCTGGCTCAACTTCGCCAACGGCGCCGTCGGCTTCGACACCGCGGTCGACACCGATGGAAATAAGACGCTGGACAGCACGTTCGGTGCCGCGATGCTGACGGCGGAGACCATCCGGCTCAACCCGGCCTCGACGTCGGCGCAGATCAAGGCTCAGAAGGACATTCTCGAGCGGATCGTCCAGCGCGACGGCGGCTGACCGGGGCGCCGCCGGGGAGGGGCACGGGGTCGCGCGATGGACGTCGCGCGACCCCGCGCGGCCTGTGGGAATTGCCCAGGCATGCCCCGCTAGGCACCGGGCATATCCCGGCAATGGACATCACCGCGCTCATACTCGACGACCACCACCGCCAGCGGCAGGCGTTCGCCCGCCTCGACGACGTCGACCGCTCCGACACGGCCAGCCTCGCGCTGGTCTGGGAACAGCTCGCCGAGTTTCTCGAGGTGCACGCCGCGGCCGAGGAGGAGGTCTTCTACCCGGCCCTGCTGGCTGAGGCAGACCCCGACCGCGAACAGACCAAGGACGCGATCGGTGACCACAACGACATCCGCGACGCTCTCGCCGACGCAGCGCGCGTCGGGGTGGGGACCGACACCTGGTGGGCAGCCGTCGGCAAGGCTCGAGCCGCAAACACCCACCACATGGGTGAGGAAGAGGACGAGCCGTTGGCGGACTTCCGCCGGCACGCCTCCCTCGAACTCCGGGACCAGCTAGGCGTCCTGTTCGAAGCGGCGAAGCACCCCAAGGTCGCGGTGACGCTGGACCAGAGTGACAAGGACCCCGACACCTACGTCGAAGAAAACAGCTGACCTTCCTGAGTCGACCCCCACGACCTCAACCACTGCGCAATAGGTCCGACACCGTCGCCAAGCGGGTAACCGCGCCTGATCCCCTCGGTCACGAAGTCCTTCGCTGCCCGTACGGCGGCCGGTACGTCGTCGCCGTACGCCAACCTCGCCGCGATCGCCGATGCGAGAGTGCAGCCGGTGCCGTGCGTGTTGGCGGTGTCGATGCGCACGCCGGTGAGTTCGACGTACTCCCCCGGCGACGCGAGCAGATCAGTCGCCGCCGCGTCGAGGTGCCCGCCCTTGATGAGTGCCCACCGGCAGCCCAACGCGAGCATGGCGTCCGCCGCGGGCCGCAGGTCGCCGACCTGCTCGACGCTGATGCCCGTCAGCGCGCGGACCTCGGGCAGATTCGGGGTCACGACCGTGGCCAGCGGGATCAGCCGCTGCCGGTAGACGTCGAGCGCGTCATCCGTGAGCAGTGCCGCCCCCGTTGTCGACACGCACACGGGATCGATGACGGCCGGCAGGCCCGACCGCTCGATCTCGTCCGCGACCAGCTCGGCGATCTCGGCGTTCGCCAGCATGCCGGTCTTGATGACGTCGGCGCCGATGTCATCGAGGACGGACCGGATCTGCTCGCGCACGACCGCCGCCTCGAGCACCCACACGCCCTGTACGCCGACGGAGTTCTGCGCGGTGATCGCCGTGATCGCTGTCGAGACGTGTACGCCGAACGCAAAGCCCGTCTTGACGTCCGCCTGAATGCCCGCGCCACCGCCCGAGTCCGACCCGGCGATGACCAGGACGCGCGGAGGCGTTCGTGCGTCATCTGTCATGTCGCCACGAAGTGATCGAAGCCCAGCGGCTCAGCCAGCACGCCGTCGATACGGATGCCTGGCGCCGCGGTGATCGTCCCGAGCGTTCGCAGGGCCACGTGGGCAGGCGGCGTGACTCCGGGCGGCATGGTGAAGACGAGCGCATGATCCTCGCCGCCGCCCCACATCCACACCGACGGATCAACGCCGAGATCCCGCGCAGCGGCGGCGACCATCTCGTCGCTGGCCAGCGCTGCCACGTCCGCACCCACTCCAGATGCGGTGAGCACATGCTGCAGATCCGCGAGCAGTCCGTCGGAGACGTCGATCATCGCCGTCGCGCCCGCAACCGCGACGGCGACGCCATAGCCGTACGGCGGCCTGGCCTGGCAATGCGCATCGATCAACGCGCGATGACGCTCAATGAGCAGTGGGTCGTCCAGTTCGAGCAACGCGAGACCGGCCGCCGACCAGCCGAGGGTGCCGGTGACGTACAGCGCGTCGGCGACCCGCGCTCCCGACCGGAGGACGGGTGCTCGGCCGTCGAGTGCACCGAGAGCCGTCACTGTCACCGAGATCGAGTCGGCGCGTGCGGTGTCGCCCCCGCTGACCACTGCGCCTGCCGACGCCGCCTCGTCGACCAGGCCGCGCGCCACGTCCACGGCGAAACCGACCGGCGTAGTCGCAGGCGCCGCGAAAGCCACGAGCAGCGAAACCGGCCGCGCCCCCATCGCCTCGAGGTCGGCGAGGTTCGCAGCCGCAGCCTTGCGGCCGATGTCGTACGCCGACGACCAGTCGCGCCGGAAGTGCCGGCCCTCGATCAGCACGTCCGTGGTTGCAACCACGCGAGGATCCCGCCCGAGCGAGATCACCGCAGCATCGTCGCCGACGCCGATGTCGCCCACCGCGACCGGCCCGACGCCGACGACCTCGGCGATTCGCGCAATCAACGCGAACTCTCCGACGTCGGCAAGCGTTGGCTCAGCTGTCACGCGGCAACACTATGTGAGAGAGGATGGAGCGATGGTCAACGTCCCGGCGGAGCAGTTCGCCGAACTCGTCGTCGATGCGATCGACTCGCTCCCGCCGAAGTTCACCAAACTGATGGACAACGTCACCATCCACGTCGACGACGACTCGCCGCCCGGCGGTCTGTACGGGCTCTACGAGGGAATCCCACTGACCGCTCGCAACAACAACTACGCGATGGCGCTGCCGGACCGGATCACGTTGTACCGGCAGACGATCAACGATCGGTGTGCCGACGAGGCCGAGGTACGCCGCCGGGTCGAGGTCACCGTGGTCCACGAGGTCGCGCACCACTTCGGCATCGACGACCACACGCTGCACGAGCTCGGCTGGGCATGACCGCCGCACGCGGCCGCCTTCGAGACGCGTCGCCGTACCTGCTCGCGGCACTACTCACCGGAGCGGGGGTACTGCACTTCACCGCCACGGATCGCTACGCACAGATCATCCCGGCGGTGTTCCCGCAGTCGACGCACCGGCCCCTCGTGCAGGCGTCCGGCGTCGCCGAGTTGGCGTGCGCCGCGCTCCTCGCCTTGCCGCGCACCCGCCGGGTCGGCGGGCTGGCGACGATTGCACTGCTGGTGGCCGTCTTTCCGGCGAACGTGAAGATGGCGCTGGACGGCGGGCTGACCGGTGCGGGGTTCCCGCTGGGCTCTCCCGTGGTCGCGTGGCTGCGGCTCCCGCTGCAGGTGCCGCTCATCGCATGGGCCGCATCGTGTAGCGTCCGCAGTCAACGAACGCCGGATGTGAGGGGTGTCAGAAGTGGTCCAGGCCTACATCCTGATCCAGACCGAGGTCGGTAAGGCCGCCTCGGTCGCCAAAGCCATCCAGGAGATTGCCGGAGTCGCCCAGGCCGAGGACGTGACCGGCCCGTACGACGTCATCGTGCGGGCCGAGGCGGAGGACGTCGACGAGCTCGGCAAACTCGTCGTGGCGCGCATCCAGTCGGTCGACGGCATCACCCGCACGCTGACCTGCCCGGTCGTCCATCTCTAATCGTTCTGCGTTCGCCGGCGCGGTCGTCGCCGTGGCGATGACGGCCGGCGCGATGATCGCCTGTTCCCGCGGCGAGTCCGCGGTGAAGGTCGCAGTCCCGGAGCCAGGCAACGCGGTGCGGCGCGCCTGCGAACAGCTCGCCACCCAGTTGCCCGATTCGCTCGGCGGGGAGCTGTCCCGGCGCCGGACCGATCCCGCGTCACCGCTGATCGCTGCCTGGGGCTCGCCGGCCGTCGTGCTTCGGTGCGGCGTACCGATCGACCCCGCGTACACGACCGGTGACCAGGTGATCGAGGTCGGGGCAAGCGGCGCCACGGTCCGCTGGTACGCCGCCGAACGCGACCACCGCGCGGTCTGGAGTACGCCGCTCGCGACGGTCCACGTCGAACTCTCCGTTCCCGGGAAGTATCAGGGCGCCGAGCTGCTGGCTCGGCTCACGCCCAGTGTCAGCGGCGCGCGACTGTTCTGAGTTATTGGCCAGGAGCGCGACCCCGTGCCACGATCGGATCATGTCCGCTGGCACCGAGGACGACCGTACCGAGCCGCGCGACGAGGTCGATCTGGCCTCGATCAGTGGCCAGGCCGCGCGCGTTCTCCACATCGCGCAGCGCGAGGCAGACGAGTTGCGCCAAGCGACCGAGTCGTGGGTTCTTGATACCCGCGCCGACGTCGAGCGCCTACGAGCGGACATCGGCCGGCAGCATGAGCAGGCCACGCAGCTGCGGACTGAAGCCGCGGTGCGCCTCGAGGAAGCCGAGCAGCACCAGCAGGAAGCACGTCAGCGCGCAGCCGGTCTCGAGGAACGCGCCCGCGCGGAGGCGCGCTCGCGGGTCGATGCGGGAGCCGAGGAAGCCCGCCAGCTGCTGGCTGACGCAGCTGATCAAGCCGCGCTGATGGCCGCGGCCGCCCGTACGCAAGGCGACGACCTGCTCCGAGTCGCCGGCGAAGAGGCGCGGCGGATGCGCGAATCGACCGATGCCGAGACCGCGGGGCTGCGTGCCCAGGCCGAGACTCTCGTCGCGCAGGCGCGGGCGGAGGCTGCCGATCTGCGCCGCGCGGCCCAGGCCGAGACCCAGCAGCTCCGCGCTTCGACCATCGCTGAGCTCGACCAGCGGCATGCGGCCGCGCAGAACGCAGCCGAGCGCATCGAGGCACAGGCACAGGCAGCTGCCGAACAGCTCCGGGTGCAGACCGAAGAACAGGCCTCGGCCATGCGTGACGCCGCGACCCGCGAGCTCGACGAGGCCACGAGCGCTGCCGCGGCGGCGCGTGCGTCGGCGGAAGCCGACGCGGAGCAGCTGCGCCGGACTGCGCAAAGTGATTCGGATCGGCTGATGATTGCCGCTGCCGAGCAGACCGAGTGGACGCAACGCACGGTGCAGTCGGTGCTGGAGAGCGCCGAGCTCGACGCCAGCAATATCCGCAGCCGCGGCCGGCTCGATGCCGCGGCCGCCGCTGGTGCTGCCCGCGAACGCGCGCAGGAGCTGCTTGCCCGGACCGAACAGACGTCAGCCGAACTGGCGGCGGAGGCCGAGCGGCACGCTGAAGAGGTCCGATCGACGACGCTCGGCATCGTCGAGGCGGCGCAGGTGCAGGCCGAGCGCGTGCTGGCCGAGGCACGCGAAGCGGCCGAGGGCCAGGTCGCGGCCGCCACTGCGACGGCGCACGATCTCGAGGAACGCGCCACCCGCCGGCAGGCCGAGGCCGAGGCCGGGGCTCGTGCGGT
>JBDSAK010000245.1:0-2536 GCA_039922195.1 Mycobacteriales bacterium | reverse complement strand
GCGACATCGTGCTCCCGGTGGGAGAGGTGGCCGCCGCCAAGGGCGCCGCGGAAGCGGGCTTTGAGATTCTGCAGAACTCCGACCTCAACCCACGCAAGGGCCTGTACGGCCTGCGCACCGTATTCAGCTACAAGGCGGACGGCGTTTTGCAGACGGTCGACCAAACGGTGCTGACGAACGACCGCCAGAACAAGGTCTACTACCTGGTCGTCCGCTGTTCGACGAAGTGCTACAACGACCGCCGCGACGAGATCTCCACCATCGTCGACTCCTTCACCGTCAGAGGGTGACCCGTGCCAGCTGAGGAACGCCGCACTCGTAAACCGCTCAGCTTCTGGGACCGCTCGAAATTCCTGATATTGCTGACATTGCTGTGGTTCGTCCTGGTGTGGGCCGCGATGGCGGACAACCCGCTACTGACGTTCGAGGATGCCGCTCGCGAACAGCTGCGCAGCGCGTCGTGGGTCCTCGTCCTCGCCGCAATCGAGGTTGTGCGGCAGATTCACTTCGTCGTCAGCGAGCGCTCGCGGCACTACCACGGGTTCTGGACCAACCGGGTGTTCGGGGCGTTCGACCGATTGACCCGGCGGCGCATGTCCGATTGGACGCGCTATCGGCTGGGCCGGGCACTGAAGTGGGCATTCTGGATCGCGATTCTCGCCGTGGTGCTCGGCAAGATCTACGACACGAGCCCGGCACTCGGGTTGTTCCAAGCCCCTGCGGCACTGCTCGCAGCCATGCCGTTCGTCATGCAACTCGCGTTCGCGGCATTCTTTGTGATCTTCCAGTTCGCCGCGCTCTTCTGGTTCATGTCCAAGGGCGGCATCGACACCTACTTCCCGGACGATGTGAAGACTCGGTTCGAAGACGTGTGGGGACAGGACCACGTGCTCGAGCGAGTGCAGGAGAACATGGTCTTCCTCGACGACCCCGAGTCGATCGAAGCCAAGGGCGGCTACGTGCCCAGCGGCATCCTGCTGTGGGGCCCGCCGGGCACCGGCAAGACGCTGCTTGCCGAGGCGGTCGCCGGCGAGACCGGAAAGCCTTACGTATTCGTGGATCCCGGGGCATTCCAGGCAATGTTCATGGGCGTCGGCATCCTCAAGGTCAAAGGCCTGTTCAGGAAGCTACGCAAGCTCGCCCTGCGGTACGGCGGAGTGATCGTGTTCTTCGACGAGGCGGACTCGCTCGGCAGCCGCGGCGGCACCGCCGGTCAGCCGGTCGGCGTCGGGCAGATGATGCCCGCTCCGCACGAGACGTGCCACGGCGTCAACTACCTGTCGCATGACTCCCGGTCCTTGCTGTTCTCGACCATGCTTCAGTCGACGCAGGCTCCCCCCGTGCCAGGCCGGCAGGCGTTCGTGATGGGTGGCATGGGCGGCGGTGGCGGTGGCGGAACTCTGCAGGCTTTGCTGACGGAGCTCTCCGGACTGAAGAAGCCACGCGGCTTCGTCAACCGCATCGTGCGCCGGACCGTCGGCATGAAGCCGAAGCCGCCGCCGAAGTACCGGATCCTCGTCATCATGGCGACGAACATGCCCAACTCACTCGACGACGCACTGCTGCGGCCCGGCCGCATCGACCGGATCTACCAAGTCGGCTACCCCTCCAAGGACGGTCGGCTGCGCACCTACCAGGGCTACTTCGACAAGGTCACTCACGAGGTGACATCCGATCAGATGGAGCACCTCGCCACCATCACGCCGTACGCCACGGGCGCCACCATCAAGGACCTGGTCAACGAGTCGCTCATCGTCGCGCTGCGGGACGACCGAGAGGTCATCACCTGGCAGGACGTGCTGGCCGCCAAGCTGCTCAAGAGCGTCGGGCCGGCCGAGGGCGTCGAGTACATCGAGCGCGAGCGGCACGCGGTCGCCGTCCACGAGGCCTGTCACGCGGTGATGAGCTATCTCGTGCAGCGCGGCAACGTCATCGACACCGCCACGATCCAGAAGGGCCAGGGCCACCTCGGGTTCGTCTCCCCGATCCCGATCGAGGAGCGCTTCACCTCGTGGCGCAGCGAGTACGACGCCGACATCATGGTCAGCCTTGCGTCGCTCGTCGGGGAGCGGCTGTTCTTCGGCGACGACAACTCATCCGGAGTTTCCGGCGACCTGCAGAACGCCACCAACGTGGCGATGGCGATGGAAGGCCTGTGGGGAATGGGCCAGACCTACCGCTCGTACGCGAACTCTGTCGTCGTCGGCGCCGACGGGTCTCGGCGGGTCAAGTACGACAGCGTCGTCGAGGGGCGAGTCGAAGAACACCTGGAAGATCTCGCGAACAAGACCCGCGAACTGCTGGTGCAGCACCGGCGAAAGGTGCTAGCCGTGGCGCACGCACTCGAGACGTACAAGACGATCTCTGGTGACGACGTCATCGCGATCGTTCAAGGCGGCACCGGCCCGATCGTCGATGGCACGCCATACGTCGAGGCTGACGCGATGCTCGAGACTTACCACGAGCAGGCAGTTGCCGTGCACGAGGGACGCGACAAGGCGATGGTGCTGCCGATGCTCGGGCGACGCGAGCGGCC
>JBDSAK010000244.1:0-3930 GCA_039922195.1 Mycobacteriales bacterium | reverse complement strand
TCGGGGGTGGGGTCGACCCAACAAGCTCGACGCGGGCCGGCGGACGCGAGACCGCCGCCGACCGGGGACGCGCGCGAAGTGCGAATACACCGGCGGTGATTGCCGCGACGAGAGCAAGTGCCGCGAGTGCCGCGACACCCGCCCGCTTGGGGTCAAACGCCCCTGCACGCAGCGCGGGCGACAACAGTGGTGCCGGTGTATCGGGCTCGCGGTCGGTGTCCGTCGGAGCCATTTCGGCAAGCAGCGACGTCGGCCTGTCCCGCGGCGGCGGCTCGCCCAGCGCGACGCGCAAGCGCGACTGGGCGGCATCAGTACGGGCTCGGAATGTCATCCCGGCCGACGCTAGGCCGCGCGGCGATCCCGTGGTGGCGCAGACCAGAAACTGTGGACGGTCGCGCACCTGTGTACCCGCCGGTGCCCACCAACGCACTTTGACAAACCGCGACCTGAATCCACGCGGGGATTCCAGCTCGCGGTTTGTCAAAGTGATCGACTTGGGGGCGGGCGGAAGGGGTCGTGGCGGGGTGGCGGGGTCGCTGTCCTCGGCGGGGGCGGGTCAGCGCTGGTGGACGACGACGCCGACGGTGCCCGCGCCCACGTGCGCACCGACGACGGGGCCGAGTTCGCTCAGGTGCACCGAGTGCACGCGCGGGATGCGCGTCGTCAGCCGATCGGCAACCGCCGCGGCGCGATCAGCAGCGCCCAGGTGCTGCACGGCCAGGTCGACCTCGGCATGACCGGCCGTCAGTGCCGCCACATCCTCGAGCCGGGCCAGGGCCTTCGCCGACGTACGGATCCGTTCGAGCATCGCGATCTCGCCGTCGAGGATGTGCAGCAGCGGCTTCACCGACAGCACACCGCCCAGCAGCGAGCGCGCCGTTCCGATCCGGCCACCCCGGCGCAGGTGCTCGAGCGAGTCGACGTAGAACAGGGTGCGACTTCGCGCCGCCGCCCGCTCCGCGGCTTCGGCGACCTCGGCGAGACCAGCGCCGCGCGATGCGGCCTCGGCAGCGGCCATGACCGCGAAGCCGAGGCCCATCGCGACGTTGCGCGAGTCGACGACGCGCACCGGCTTGCCGGCCCGCTCCCCCGCCAGCTGTGCGGCGCCACACGTTCCCGAAAGCGCACTCGACATATGCACCGACACCACGGCGCCCGGCGCGGCGGCATACGCCGCGGAGATGTCGGCTCCGGTCGGCTGGCTGGTCATGGCGATGTTGCCGGGCCGAGCGATCCAGTCGACGAACTCCGCCGACGACAGGTCGACGCCCTCTTGAAAGGCACGATCGGCCAGCCGCACATGCAGCGGTACGACGAGGATGCCGAGCCGCTCGGCCATTCCGTCGGGCAGGTACGCCGTCGAGTCGGTGACGACAGTGACCGCCTGGCCAGACATCAACGGCCCGGACTCAGCCGGCAACGATGTTGACGAGCCGGGGCGGCCGGCTGATGACCTGCCGCACCGTCATCACGCCGAGCGCCTTGCGTACGGCGTCACTGGCCAGCGCGAGCTGCTGCGCCTCGTCCGCACTGATGCCGGGCGGCACCTCGAGCCGGTCGCGCACCTTGCCGTTGACCTGGACGACGCACGTCACACTCTCCGCAGCCGCAATCGCGGGATCGAAGGACGGCCACGACTGCAGGTGTACCGACGGCTGGTGACCGAGCCGCGACCACAGTTCTTCCGCGGTGTACGGCGCGAACACCGAGAGCATGACCGCCAGCGATTCCAGCGCGTGCCGGGCCGCCGGCGTACCGGCGCCTCGCGTGTCGACGGTCGTGCGAACAGCGTTGGACAACGACATCAACCGGGCGATGACGACGTTGTAGCGCACGGCGTCGATCAGCCGGGTCACTTCCTCGATCGTCTGGTGCGTGAGTCGGTGCAGCGCCTCGTCGTCGTCACCGGAAGCTGCGTCGGCCGAACCGATCTCTCCGCTGAGTCGCCACAACCGCGCCAGCCACTTGCCCGATCCGGTCGGCGACAGGTCGGCCCAGTCGATGTCGTCTTCGGGCGGCCCGGCGAACAGGATCGTGACGCGGATGGCGTCGACGCCGTGTGCGGCGAGTTCCTTCTGCAACTCGACGCCGTTGCCGAGCGACTTGCTCATGGCCTTGCCCTGGTTGATGACCTGGCCCTGGTTGACCAGCGACGAGAACGGCTCGACGAAGTCGACCATCCCCATGTCGTGCAGGACCTTCGTGAAGAAGCGGGAGTACAGCAGATGCAAGATCGCGTGCTCGACGCCGCCGGTGTACTGCGCGACCGGCATCCACCGGCGTACGGCCTCGACGTCGAACGGCCCGTCGATGTAGTCGGGCGAGCAGTAGCGCAGGAAGTACCAGCTCGAGTCGACGAAGGTGTCCATCGTGTCGGCGTCGCGCGTCGCCGGCGCTCCGCACTTGGGGCAGGCGACATTGAGCCACTCCGGATTCGACGCCAGCGGTGACGTCCCCTTGGGTCGCAGGTCGACCGCTGCCGCGTCGGGCAGCCGCACCGGCAGCTGGTCGTCGGGTACGGCGACCTCACCACACTGCGCGCAGTGCACGATCGGGATCGGGCAACCCCAGTACCGCTGCCGCGAGAGCAGCCAGTCACGCAGCCGGTAGTTGACCGCCGGACTGCCGCCGCCGCGCTCGGCGAGGTCGGCGGTGATGCGCTCGATCGCCTCGGCCTTGCGCAGCCCGTCGTACGGGCCGGAGTTGACGAGTACGCCGTCGCCTGCGGTCGCAATCCCGGTGACAGCAGGGTCATCGTCGCCCGTGTCGATAACGGTGACAACCGGCAGCGAGAACGCGCGCGCGAAGTCGAGGTCGCGCTGGTCGTGCGCCGGCACCGCCATGATGGCGCCGGTGCCGTAGTCGGCAAGCACGTAGTCGGCGGCGTAGATCGGGATGCGTTCGCCGTTCACCGGGTTGATCGCGTGCCGGCCCAGGAAGACGCCCGTCTTCGGCCGATCGGTCGCGAGCCGCTCGATGTCGGTGGCCTTCTTCACCTGCTCGAGGTACGCCGCGAAGTCGGCCTCCGCGTCGCCCCCAGCAGCCAGTTCGGCCGCGAGCGCGCTGTCCGCGGCGACGACGAAGAACGTTGCGCCGTACAACGTGTCGGGCCGGGTCGTGTAGACCGTCACCGGCTCGTCGCGACCGTCGATGACGAACGAGACATGCGCACCGGTTGACCGGCCGATCCAGTTGCGCTGCATGGTCAGTACGCGATCGGGCCACTTGCCCTCGAGCGCCGTCATGTCGTCGAGCAGCCGGTCGGCGTACTCGGTGATCCGGAAGTACCACTGCGTCAGATTGCGCTTGGTGACCACCGCGCCGCATCGTTCGCACTTGCCGCCGACGACCTGCTCGTTGGCGAGCACCGTCTGGTCATTGGGACACCAGTTGACCGGGCTGTTCTTCCGGTAGGCCAGGCCCCGTTCGAAGAACCGCAGGAACAGCCACTGCGTCCAGCGGTAGTAGTCCGGATCACTCGTGTGCAGCCGAGTGCGCCAATCGAAGCTGATGCCGTAGCGGCGGAAGCCCTCCGCCTGCACGTCGATGTTCTCGTTGGTCCACGCCACCGCGTCCAGGCCGCGCTTGATCGCCGCGTTCTCGGCGGGCAGCCCGAACGAGTCCCAGCCGATCGGGTGCAGCACGTTGAAGCCCTGCAGATTCGCGTAGCGCGCGCCGACGTCGCCAATGGCCCACGCTTCCGCGTGCCCCATGTGCAGGTCGCCGGAGGGGTAAGGGAACATGTCGAGCACGTACTTGCGCGGCCGCGGGTCGTCGGCGCCGCCGGCCCGGTAGAGCTCGAGTTTGTCCCACACGGGCAGCCAGCGGTCCTGCGCCTCGAGCGGGTCGTAGGTCTCTTCGTCGCGTGGATACCCGGCCGTCTCACTCATGCCGCCAAGTCTCCCGGAATTGCCCGCCGTACCGAAACAG
>JBDSAK010000243.1:0-3353 GCA_039922195.1 Mycobacteriales bacterium | reverse complement strand
TCCACGTCGGACTCTGCGTTCGCGAAGTCGACCGCGCGGGGGGAAAGGATGCGCCCAGGGAGCCGATAGAGGAAGAACGCTCCCACCTTCACCAGCGCCGGTGGTGTCGGCAGGATCAGCCGCTTCTTCTTCATCACCTTGAGCACCGTGCTGACGATCTGCTTCATGGTCAGGGTCTGCGGTCCGGCGACGCCGATCACCTGGCACGTGGTGTCCGGCTTGTCGACGCATCGGGCAATGACCTCGGCAACGTCGTCGACGTGCACCGGCTGGACTGTGTTGTTGCCCATGCTCGTGAGTGGTACGACGGGCGAGAACTTCGCGATGGCCACCCATTTGTTGAGCGCCTTGTCGCCTGGTCCGTACATCCATGACGGGCGAAGGATGACCCATTCGATCCCGCTCGCGCGGACAGCGTTCTCGGCCCGATCCTTCGCGACGAACCATTCCTCACGCCGGCCCTCACCGACGCCCGCGCCGGAGACGTAGATGAACCTGCTGACGCCGGCGGCATCCGCGGCCGCGACGAGGTTCTCGGTCCCCTTGCGGTCGTACTCGTCGTAGGTCAACCCTTTGGCTGGCACTTCGACGGGGTGTCCGGGGAACTGCACCGCCGCGATCACGCAGGAGACGCCGGTCATCGGACCATCGAGCGACGGCCGGTCGCGCACGTCGCCCTGGGCGACCTCGACGCCGTCATCGCCGGCCCATGGGTTGGTCGTGCCACGGCTCAGCACTCGGACCTGATGCCCCCGCCCCCGCAATGCGCGGACGACCGCCCGCCCCGTGAAACCTGTGCCGCCTGCTACCAAAATCATGTGTTCGCCTCCGGACCGGAACGTGCCCCTGGCCGCCAGTATCACTGCCCTGCCTCCGGTCCGCCCGTCAGAGGCTCCTTGGTCAGGACGGTTCCCGCCGGGACCCCCTGTTCCTCGATGGCCTCCGCTTGCTCGGGCGTCAGGCCCGCTGCCGCGGCGGCCGCGGGTGAGGATGTTCCCGACGGCATGACGTCGTCGTCGTACGGCCCGGTCACCGTCCACGCGGCGGCGTACAGCGTGAACCGCGCCACGATGTTCATCCAGATCAGCAGGCCCGCGACGACGGCGAACGCGCCGAACGCACGCCCCCCGGTGTGCACGAAGCGGGTCACGTAGAAGCGCCCCGCGACCTTGAGCAGGCCGAAGCCCACGGCAGCGAACACCGCGCCGCGCGCGATGCGCCGGAACGGATGGCCGAATCGGGGCAACCGGGTGAAGTAGAAGCCGAACAGGGCAGTGTCGGCCACCACGCCGAGTGCGAACGAAAGCACCGCCGCGATAGCGACCGCGACGATGCGCTTCCCGCCGAGACCGATCTGATCCAGCGCCCATGAGGCCGAGGCAGCGAATACTCCGGTGACGAGCAACGACAACCCGATGGTGGCGCCGATCCCGAACAGCGTGGCGATGTCAACCAGCTTCTTCTTGGCGATGTTGCCGACGTTCGTGTCCTGGTGCCACATGACCCTGATCGAGTCGCGGAGCGCGCCGAGCCAGCCCAGCCCCGCCCACAGCAGACCGATCAGCCCAATGGCCCCGACACTCCGACGTCTGTCGACGACGGTCTTGAGGTTGTCGCGAATCCCGTCCTCGACGCCGGGCAGGTAGTCGCTGAGGGTGTCGAGCACGCGATTGCGCAGTTCCGGGTCGCGGCTGACAAAGAAGGCGAGCATCGACGTACCGAGCAGCAGCAACGGGAAGAAGGACAGGAAGGCGTAATAGCTGATCGACGCGGCGAGCCGGTCGCCATTGTCCTTGTGGTATCGGCCGCCCGCCCGCCCGAGGTGGTCGAACCAGGGCAGTCGCCGGCGGCCGGACGCTACAGCGTGGTGGATCCGGCCGAGCACGGTGCTGAACGGCGTGCGCAACGACCGCATGTGCTGGTTCTACCCCTCCCTCCAGTAACAAAGAGCCGTATCGCGGCCCTCGCATCGGGTGTGGTCGCCGCCGCGCCGGGGCATCCCCTTTTCGCAAGGTATCCGGCACGTGACCCGAGCGGTGAGGCAATCATGACGAACCGGCGGACGAACGATCTCAACGGACCCGTGACGCGGCTGCCAGACGCACTGCGCGGGCACGACCGCAGCGCCGACCGGGACAGCGTGTCGCCCGCGGTGGCCGAGCGGGGCAGCGCAGGGGGCGACGCGCACGGTCGCAACGCCGACAACCCGGCGCAGATCCCGGCGCAGGGCTGGAAGGACGTCGCCGTTCGCGTGAAGCGGCAGGTCAAGGAAGACAACGTCGGCCTGATCGGCGCGGGCGTTGCGTTCTACTCCTTCCTCGCGCTCTTCCCCGCGATGATCGCGCTGATTTCGCTGTACGGCTTGGTGGTCCAGCCGTCGGAGGTCGCCAAACAGATCAATTCGCTGCTGGAGAGCGTTCCGCAGGAACAGAAGAAGATCATCACCGACCAGCTGACCGAGCTCACCAAGGGCGACCGCGCGGGTCTGGGGATCAGCCTGGTGCTGGCGATCCTGCTCGCGCTGTGGAGCGCCTCAGGCGGCATGCGTGCCCTGATGACCGGGCTCAACATCGCGTACGACGAGGTCGAGTCGCGCAAGTTCGTGAAGCTCCGCGTCATCTCGCTCGGTCTGACGCTCGCGGTCATCGTGTTCACCGTCGTCACGCTGACGGCGGTCATCGGCGTCCCCGCGGCGTTCGACCCGGACCAGCCGATCGGGTTGGCGCTCGCGTGGTTGCGCTGGCCCGTCCTCGCCGCGCTGATGGTCGCCGGTCTCGCGTTCCTGTACCGGTACGGTCCCGACCGCGACAAGCCGAAGTGGGGCTGGGCCAGCTGGGGCGCCGGCATCGCGACCGCCCTCTGGCTGTTGATGACGGTGGTGTTCTCGTTCTACGTCTCCAGTTTTGCCAACTTCCAGAAGACGTACGGCGGTTTCGCGAGCGTCATAGTCCTGCTGACCTGGATGTCGTTGACCGCCTTCATCGTGCTGCTCGGTGCCGAGATCAACGCGGAACTCGAACGACAGACCACCGAGGACACCACCGAAGGAGCGGATCGACCGATGGGCCAGCGCGACGCGTACTCCGCCGACACGGTCGGCGCCACGGCCGACGAGCTCAAGAACCAGGAGGTCACGTCGCAGTAGGTCCGCCACTGACCGCTGTCAAGGGTTGTCAATCGGTGCGCAGCCGGCTGTAGAGGACGATGTCGTGGTAGGCACCCGAGCGGAACTGCGCGCGGCGGAGGACACCCTCGCGGGTGAAGCCGGCCCGCTCCAGGGAGCGCTGCTCGGCCACGTTTTCGACATCGGTCGATGCCTCAATGCGAAAGACGTCGGTCGTCGCAAACAGATG
>JBDSAK010000242.1:0-4728 GCA_039922195.1 Mycobacteriales bacterium | reverse complement strand
AGTGGTGCCGGATCTGGTCACCTCGGCCAAGTCGCTGGCGGCCGGCTTGCCCCTCGCCGCAGTGACCGGCCGAGCCGAGTTGATGGACAGCGTTCATGTCGGCGGGCTCGGCGGCACCTACGGTGGAAATCCGGTTTCCGCTGCCGCGGCGCTCGCGGTCATCGAGTTGTTGACGACGGGCGGCGTACTCGAGCAGGCGGTCCGCCTCGGCGAGCAGCTCGAGGTAGGACTCGAAGAGCTAGCGGGGAAGCACCAACTCGTGGGCGAGCACCGGGGCCTCGGCGCCATGCGCGCCATCGAGCTGGTCGGCGATCGCGACTCGAGGACACCGGCGGCGGCACAGACAACCGCTGTCATCAGGGCCGCCGCCGAGCGGGGCCTGTTGCTGCTGGGCGCCGGCACCTACGGCAATGTCGTCAGGATCCTCGCGCCGCTGACGACGCCGCCCGAGCAGGTCGAGGAAGGGCTCGCCATTCTCGACGAATGCCTGTCGCTGGCTGCTGCGCCTGCCTGAATTGGCTCTGGGCAGTTGCGGCTGCCGCGGCGCCCGCGAACTACTTGTCGACGTCGCCGACGACGAAGAACATCGAACCCATGATCGCTACCAAGTCGGGCAGCAGCGTGCCCGGCAACAGGTGCGACAGCGCGTGGATGTTGTTGAACGACGCCGACCGCAGGTGCATGCGCCATGGCGTCTTCTCGCCGCGCGAGACGATGTAGTAGCCGTTGATCCCGAGCGGGTTCTCGGTCCACGCGTACGTGTGTCCCTCGGGCGCCTTGACGACCTTGGGCAGCTTCACGCTGACCGGTCCGCCGGGGATCTTGTCCAGGCACTGATCCGCGATGTCGAGTGATTGGTAAACCTGGTCGAGCAGCACCTCGAAGCGGGCGAAGCAGTCGCCAGTGTCGCGGGTGACGACCTCGAAGTCCACCTCGGAGTACTTCAGGTAGGGCTCGTCGCGGCGCAAGTCGAAGTCGACGCCGGACGCCCGCGCTATCGGCCCGCTGACGCCGTACTCCAGCACCGCGGCTGGTGACAGTACCCCGATGCCGACGGTGCGCTGGTGGAAGATCTCGTTGCCGCGGATGAGGTTGTCGATGTCTTTCATGCGGCCGCGCACGTTGCGTACGGCGACGCGGCAGCGGTCCTTCCAGCCGGCCGGCAGGTCCTCCTTGAGACCACCGACGCGGTTGAACATGTAGTGCATTCGGCCGCCGGAAAGTTCTTCCATCACGGCCTGGATCTCTTCGCGCTCGCGGAACGCGTAGAACACCGGTGTGATCGCGCCGACCTCGAGCGGATACGAGCCGAGGAACATCAAGTGATTGAGGATCCGGTTGAGCTCGGCCATCAGCGTGCGGATCCACTGCGCGCGCTCGGGCGTCTCGAGGCCCATCATCCGTTCGACGCCGATGACGACGCCCAGCTCGTTGGCGAACGCCGACAGCCAGTCGTGCCGGTTGGCGAGCATGATGATCTGCCGGTAGTCGCGTGCCTCGAACAGCTTGTCGGCGCCGCGGTGCATGTAGCCGATGATCGGATCGGCTCGGATGATCCGCTCGCCGTCGATCGTCAGTGCCAGCCGGAGGACGCCGTGCGTCGATGGATGCTGCGGCCCGATGTTGAGCACCATGTCGGCTGTTTGCAGCTCGCCCGCCCCGATGCCGAGGCCGACCGTGGCCTGCGTCAGCGGCTGGGTCGTGGCGGGCAACATGTCGACCATGCGAGTCCTTCGGGCGGCGGGGTCCGGTGCGGCGCGAGTAGCGGCCTATCGTCCCACGCCACCCCGCCTGCAAGCCAAACACCCGCGTTGATCACTGTGACAAACCTGAACCTGGATTCGGAGCGTGCGGCGCAGCCAGCCTTTTGACAAAGTGCGGATCAAGGCCGACCGGCTGCAATACCCAGCCGAAGTCGCCCAGGCCGCCGCGCGCGGTGAGTTCGGCCAACTGCCCCGCGGACTGCAGTGCCTGCAGGTAGCCGCGCGGGTCGGCCGACGCGAGTGACCGGTCGGGCAGCCCGCCGCTGACACCGAGCGCGCGCAGCGCCGTGCGCTGATCCGTCAGCGACGCGGGAGCACCGGCCGCGGCCGATCCCGCGGCAGCGACCGAGTCGAGCGCGACATGCGCCGTGATGTCGCACGAGCCGTCCGGCACGGGCGCGACCTGTCGCCCGTCGCGGTAGCCGGTCAGCGAACCGGCGGCGTACGCCCCGGCGTCCCGATCGGTCCGCACGTGCCCGTAGTCGATGGCGACCGCGAGGCCGCCCGCCATCCGTTCCACAGCGTCGGCCCAGGCCTGGTCACGGGGGAGTCCGATCTCCGCGCGATCGTCGGTTTCACCTGACGGCCACCAGTCCTGCAACCACTGCAGATCAACCGCAGCCGGTACGCCGCCCGGCGACTCGTTGCCGGCGTTGTCCACGTGGAGCAGCCGCGGTCCGTCGGCGGTGTGGATGACGACGTCCAGGGGCACGTTGTCGAGCCATTCATTGGCGAGCAGCAGCCCGCGCACAGGCGGTCGATCGGCAAGACTGGCGTGCCAGGCAATGGCGGCCGGGAGCGCGTCCGGCCGTGCGGCCAGTTCGATTCCGGTGATTCGCAGTCGCCCCAGGAGGTGCGGCGCAGCTTCCGGTACGACGCCGGCGACCGCGGTGAGCAACGCGCCGCGCGCAGCGGCGACCTCGACCAACTCGATGACATCGGGACGGCCCAACGCATCGTCGACGATGTCGAGCAGTCCGACGACGGCACGGGCGAACTGCACCGACGCCGATGACGACGTCCGGAAGTGATGTCCCGGGCCGCCTTCGGGGCGGTGATAAAAGCCGTCGTCGCCGTACAGCGCCTCGTGCATCGCGTCGCGCCACGTCCGGTTGCCCACGGTCGCGGAGCCTACGCGGAAGCCGGAGGTCAGCCCGGCGAGCGCGCCAGTCCGATCAGCCGGTCGAGAATGCGCCCGCCGTCCGCGCGCAATCCGTTGTGTTCGTACTCATTGGTGACCCACGGCCGCAGGCCCCTGATCAACGCGGCCGTCTCGGTAGAAAAGCGTAGCTCCACATACGGGTCGTCGACGTAGACGGCAGCGGCAGCGGGGACCTCGTTGGCCTGCAGTTGCTCGGCGTCGTACAACGCGGGCCACTCGCGGTCCGCGAGCAGGTTGGCCGCGTCGCGCAACGGCGCCAGCGCGCCGTAGTCGTCGAACATCCACGGAAACACGTGTTCGCCGAAGAACAGCTCACGGTTGTCGGTGAAGGTCGACGGCAGCAGCCGATCAGCGGACCAGCGGGTCGCGCAGCCGTCGGCCGCGCAGGCCTCGTGCACTGCGGCGTACAGCGGATTGCGGCTGTACGGCAGTGCGTGGGAAACGTCGTGCAGGAAGGCCGGCGAGTCGGCGGGCAGCTCGAGGAGGTAGTGCAGGCGTTCCGCGCCGTCGCTCATGCCGAGCAGGTTGCCCAACTGGCGCAGTCTTCTCGACGTCAGCCGGTCACCATCGGGGAGGCGTACGTCGGTGCTGTCGACGTGCTCGTGCAGAGCGTGCACCGTCGCGCGGTCGCCCGGATACCTCGCGTAGTAGCGGTGGTTGCGCTCGAGGATCCGGTCGTAGGTCGCGGCGTACATCTCATCGGTATGGCGGTCAACGGGGGGCAGGCCGCCGGTGATGAATGCTTCCCGCAAGCCGTCGGGGGCCATCGACAGGTAGCTGACCGCGCAGAAGCCGCCGAAGGACTGGCCCAGGATGCTCCACGGCGGCAAGCCCATCGAGGTGCGGATGAACTCCGCGTCACGGACGATCGAGTCGGCCCGGAAGTGCGCGAGGTAGTCGGCCTGCGCCTGCGCGGACAGGCCGGGCAGAACGCCGATCGGCGTTGATCGCCCGGTGCCGCGCTGGTCGAGGAACAGCACCCGGAAGTCGGCGAGCGCCCGCTCCAGCCAGCGGGGCGAGAACGGCCGCGACGTGGGCCGCGGCGACTCGTGGCCGGGCCCACCCTGCAGGAAGACCAGAACGGGCCTGTCGCGACCGCCCGGCTCGGCAACCTCCCGGGCAAACACGGTGATCGCCTGGCCGGACGGGTCATCGTGGTCGAGCGGCACATCGAACTCGTGCTCGACGATGACCAGGTCGGGTGCGCTGATTTCGAGTGACATCGGCCAAGCCTGGCACCATTGCGGCCGATAGCCCATCGAGTTCGGGTCAGGAGTCGGGTGACCAGTCCAGCCCAGCCCCATCACGAACACCGTCATCCGTTCGTCCCCTATCGGCCCGAACGGGTACCGATCGCCGAGGGCTTGGCCCGCGGGCGGGCGTTCCTGCAGCACCTCGACGGCCGCCGCAGCGTCCGGTTCTTTTCCGCCGAGGCGGTGCCCCGCGAAGCGATCGAACTCGCGGTGGCTGCCGCGAACACGGCGCCCTCGGGTGCCCACCACCAGCCCTGGAAGTTCGTCGCGGTCTTCGATCCGCAGGTTCGCCGACGCATCCGGACGGCCGCGGAGGAGGAGGAACGCGCGAACTACGAAGGAGGCCGGCTGACGCAGGAGTGGCGCGAGGCCCTCGCCCCGTTGGAAACCACCGCTGACAAGGCCTATCTGGACGACGTGCCCTGGATCGTCGTCGTGTTCGCGCAGAAGAGCACGCCCCGCGCGGACGGGACGATGCGCAAGAACTACTACGTCAACGAGAGCGTCGGAATCGCCTGCGGGCTGTTCATCGCGTCGTTGCACGCCATGG
>JBDSAK010000241.1:0-2905 GCA_039922195.1 Mycobacteriales bacterium | reverse complement strand
TACCGGGTGTTGTCGTATCGATCGGCCGCCGTCGATCAGGTGGCGTATACCGACGATGCCCATGCCGGACTTGCTGATCTGGGGCATCTGCGACCCGGGCAGCGTGTGTCGGTTGTTGTGCGGATGCGCAACGCGGGGACCGCGACCTGGCGCAACAGCGGGGAGCGCGCCGTCACCTTGGGCACCGATCAGCCCCGTGACCGCGACAGCGCGTTTCGCGATGGCGCTTGGCCCGCGCCGCATCGCGCTGCGACCCTGACTGAGGCCGAGGTGCCACCCGGACAGATCGGCACCTTCCGGTTTCACTTCAGGGCGCCGCTCCGTGGCGCCAACGCGACCGAGCATTTTCGCCCGGTCGCGAACAACACGGGCTGGTTCGCCGGCTCCGACGTCAGCTTCGCGCTGCGCTCCGTGCCGATCGTCGGGATGGCCGCAACGCCGTCAGGACTGGGCTACTGGCTGGTCGCTGGCGATGGGGGCGTCTTCAGCTTCGGCGACGCACCGTTCTACGGGTCGGCTGCGAACATCGCTTTGGCCAAGCCGATCGTGGGCATGGCGGCCACTCGCTCCGGGCGCGGGTACTGGCTGGTCGGGGCCGACGGTGGCGTCTTCTCCTACGGCGACGCGCAGTTCTACGGGTCGACGGCGGGCGCACAGCTCAACGCGCCGATGGTCGGCATTGCAGCGAGCATCTCTGGCCGCGGCTACTACCTTGTCGGTGCCGACGGCGGAGTGTTCGCCTTCCCGGCCGGCGACGCAACGGCTGCGCCGTTTCATGGCTCGATGGGCGGTCAGCCGCTCAACAAGCCCGTTGTCGGCATGGCCGTGCATCCGACCGGCGGTGGCTACTACCTGGTCGCTGCCGACGGCGGCGTGTTTGCCTTCCCGGTCGCCAACTCTGCTGCGGCGCCGTTCTTCGGGTCGGCCGCGAGCATGCAGCTTCAGAAGCCGGTGGTCGGCATGGCGATGCACCCGGCTGGCACGGGCTATTGGCTGGTGGGTGCCGACGGCGGCGTGTTCACCTTCCGCGAAGCAGGTGCACCCGTCGACTTTCACGGCTCGCTCGGCGGCACTCCGCCTGAGGTCCCGGTCGTCGGCATCGCCGCATCGCGAACGGGGGGCGGCTATTGGCTCGTGGGGGGCGCGGAGACCGTCACCGCGTTCGGCGACGCTGGAAGGCCGGCCGAAAGCCCGCTGCCCGCACCGCTCCTGCCGGACCTGCAGCGCGTCGTGCCACCCACGCTGGGCCCCGTCCCGATGCTGCAACGTAAGGCCGTTCCGGCGGCCGCGCTGGCCTGCGCACCCGTCGGCGGTCGGCGAGCGACCTGCGTTGCAAGACGCTTCCAGAAGATCGCCGGGCGGGTACTCCTGCTCGTCGGTAGCGGGTCAGCGCGACGCACTGCGCGCGTGAAGTTCACCGCCAAGGGCGTCGCCCGCATCAGGCTCCGCACTCGGGTGAGCTCGCGTTTGCGCGGACAACAAGCCGCTCTCATCGTGATCCGCCGCGGACACAAGCGGCGCATCGTCGCCAGAACACACATCAAGTAGCGGGCGCGGACCACAATATGCTCGCCCGCTTCGTTGTCCGTTCGGCAGGCGCGGGCGCACGATGGGAATGCTCGCTTCGCCGGCAGACCTTCGGCGTCGGCGTCGGCGGTCCGGCGGACAGGTGTCGGCGCCGGGTGAACACTGACTCCTAGCCCGCCGAGAACTCGTACTCCTTCGCGGCGTCGGAGCTGAAGTTCGTCTCGAGCGCCTTCAGCCCGAACGGCTCGTCCGCGTCGACGGCGAAGATCGAGCTCTCGCGCCCGGGGGAGCGCGTCGCGACGTCACCGTAGACGTAGTCCTGCCCGAGCCCGTCGAGCTTGACGGCGTCGACCTCCTCGATCGCCTTGAGGATCCCCGCCTTCGAGAGGTCACCGCCGGCGACCGCCCGCTCGAGCACCGTCGTGACGGTACGCGCCTGGATGTAGCCGAAGGTGAAGTAGAAGTCGCCCGCCTCGATCGGCTTGCGCGGTGGGTACTGCTTCTTGCGAGCGATCAGGTCGCGCATCCCGGGCACCGATTCGTTGCCCCAGGCCGGGCCCTCGGCGACGACCCAGAAGCGCGCCTCGAGGTACGGCTTCAGCGGCGACTTCGCCAGCGCGCCGAGCCACGTCGGCGACTGGCCGATCCAGCGCGGTGCGAACTTCGCCGCGGCCGCGGTGCCGAGGATCGTGCCGACGTCGCTCACCGTCGCTCCGAGGAACACGACGTCGCAGCGCGCCCTGCTCAGCCGCGTGATCTGCCCGGTGTAGTCCTTGTCGCCGAGGCGGAACTTCGCCGTCGCGGCGATCTCGAAGCCCAGCTGCTCGGCGGCGAACTGCACCCCGGCCTGCCCGGCATCGCCGTACGCGTCGTCCTCGATCATCGTGCAGACCTTCTTGGCGCCGCCCTTGCCCTCCGTGCGGACGTAGTAGTCCATCGCGTTGGCCGCCTGGATCTGGTAAGGCGCGCTGACCGGCATGAGGTTCGGCTCGCGCACCCACGCCGCGTCCAGCGACGCCGGCGACGCCGCCGCGGCGTCCTTGCGCATCGCCGGCACCAGGGCCTTCACGGCCGGCGTGCTGTAGAGCTGCACGAACGCCACGACCTCGTCCTTGAGGCGGTTGTACGCCTGCACCGAGGTCGGCACGTCCGCGCGGCTGTCGCGCTCCACGAGCTTCACCTTGTACTTGCCGCCGATGCCGCCGAGCTCGTCGTTGACGTAATCGAGCCACAGGCGGTTGCCCGCGGTCAGGGGCTCGCCCACCACGGCAGCAGGCCCGCTCAGCGGCGAGATGACACCGAGCTTGATCGTCGCTCCGTCGAACCCCGCGACCTTCGGCGGAGCACCGCCCGAACCACCGCTGCCGGCTTCCTCGTC
>JBDSAK010000240.1:0-8293 GCA_039922195.1 Mycobacteriales bacterium | reverse complement strand
GGTCTCCATAGTCGGGATCAGCTTCGTCGCGATTGTCGGCGGGATGTACACCACGATGGTCGCGTCCGACGCCAACCGGAAGCAGGCTAACGCCGCCACGTACCTGACGTCGTACGCCGAGGCAGTGAAAGGCGACCTGGACGTCAATTGCGCCACCGCCGCCAACTACCCCGGGTCCGCGTTCAGCCTGCCCAGCGGCTACACCAAGAGCCTCGTGGTCGAGTACTGGAACGGAACGAGTTTTGCGGCCACCTGCGGCACCGACACGGGCCTGCAGCGCATCTCGTTGACCGTACGCAGCGCCGACTCTCGCGCGATTCTCGACGTCCAACTCGCGAAGCGGAAACCATGAGACACCGCGGCGACGACGGAGTGACGTTGATCGAACTTCTCGTCGTGCTCTCGATCAGCGGCGTGGTCGCCACCGCCATCGCGGCGGCCTTCGCGGTGGGCGTGAAGACGACGGACACCGCGAACAAGCGACTGGCCGGCTCGCAGGGGGCCCAAATCGCCACGTCGTTCTTTCCGTCCGACGTGCGCACGTCCAAGACCGGCCCGGCCGCAGCGGGATCGTGCAACACCGGTACGTCGAAAGCGCGGTTCGACTGGAACGACGCGGATGCCGGCACGCCACCGGTGGTCACCGCCAAACGGGCCGAGTACTGCGCGGTGACGGCGGGAACACCGGCGCAGACTGACCTCGTCCGCGAATACCGGGAGAACGGTTCGCTGGTCGGCTCGGTGATCGTGGCCTACAAGATCACCAGCGCATCGGTGGGGTGCGCCCCTGACTGCACCGCCCCCGTTTCGGTGACGCTGACGGTGCTGGCCCCGGACAACTCGGATTTCACCGTCACTGGTCGCCGGAGAATGCCATGAGCCGGTTTCGCGATACCGGCGACGACGGCAGCGTCCTCGTGATGGCGCTGGTGTTCCTCAGCCTGTTCGGTCTGGCGATCGCGGCGGCTCTGGGGTTTGCCACCACCGGGTTCAAGACCGCGCTCGGCGTTCACAGCACCACGAGGAGCCAGTACACCGCCGACGCGGCGATCGACGGTGCGATCAACAAGATCCGCAGTGACGTGGCCATCGGCACCGAGGCATACGGCAGCAACACCTGCTTCTCGATGACCTCCGGTGACGTCAACGCGACGGCCGTCGACGTGACCTGCAAAGGCCGCGTCGGCAGCGGTGTCGCCGGAGCTGGGGCCGGCGGCGGCACCGCCCCGCCGAACGCCGTCCTGACCTTCCCCACGAACGCATCGGAAGGAATCGTGGTCGGCGCCGCGGCGACGCCCGTCATCACCGGCAACGCCACGACGGGCCAGAGCAAGACTGTCGGCGCGGGGGCGACGCTGACCGTGCAGGGAGCGCTGACCTGCAAGACGGTGAGCGGCACCGGAAGTACGGTCGCTACGACCACGACCGCCTGCCCCACGGCGAGCCCGGTCGCGGCCGACCCGCTGTATCCCGCGGAGGTCACCTACCGGCCGGCGCCCGCCGCGGCGCCCATCTGCCCGGCGGCGGCGACGGTCACTTTCCTGCCGGGCACCTACACCAGCGCGGCTGCGTTGAACCAGCTGACGGGCGGCTCCTGCACCGGAAAGCGGTTCCACTTCACGCCGGGCACCTACTACTTCGAGTTCGCCGACCCGCTGCCGTCGGGCACGCACCAATGGCTCATCAATGACGCGACCGCCGAGGTCGTCGGCGGCACGCTCACCGCGCCGGCCACCGCCTTCCCCAGCAGGTGCGACCTGGCGTCGGCCGGCGTGCAGTTCATCTTCGGCTCGGACAGCCGAGTCGCCCTGACGGCCGGGTCGCTCGAACTGTGCCCCCCCATCTCGGCGACGCAGCGCATCGCCATCTATGGCGCCAAGACCACTCCCCCAACGACGACGACGACGACGACATTGACGCCGACAACCGCCACGTCGACAGCCGTCGGCGCGGAGCCCAACACCTACGTCACACCCACGAACGGCCGGTTGATCGACGGCGTGGAGACCCGGTGGGTGGCGAGCACCAACAAGGGGCAAGGCTCGCTGACCCTGTTGGGATTCTCGACAACGGCCATTCCGGCGAACGCGAAGATTGATTCGGCAACGCTGCGCGTCGCGAGCCGGTACGAGAACGAGTGGCTCGCCAGCAACGCGCCGCAGGTCATTCTCACCCCCGGCGACGGCTCGGCCCCCGTCGGCTGGGCCGCCAGTCCATGCCCCTTTGCGACTTGCACCGCCGGGACGACCGTCAGCCAACTCGTGACAAGCCAGATCAACACCCCCGCGCGTGCCAATGGCATTTCCATGCAGTACGCCGTCCAGGACAAGCAGGGCATCCCGTACTTCGTCTCGTACGTCGACGGCGTATCGCTCGACATCACCTGGCACGTGGAAGGCCTCGTCGGCACGGACACACCCGTGGCCGGCTTCACCGGGCCGGTGTGCACGGTCGCGGCACCGTACAGCCCGACGACGGTAACGACGACGTGCCCCGTGCTGCGCGGTACCGGTACGGCGACGGCGAAGATGGCGATCAAAGGAACGATCTACGCGCCGCTCGGCGCCGTCGACCTGTCGATGACCGGTCAGCTGAACTCGGTTGCGCAGCGCGGAGTTGTCGCTCGCACCCTCCAGCTTGGCCTCACGCGGGGTGCCGGCTATACCGGCTCGCTCATCAACCTGCCCGGCTCCGGCCAGCGCTACGTACTGCTTACGGCGAACATCGGCGGCGCCGCCACGCTGCGGGCCGATGTGACGATCGACGACGCATTCGGCGTCACACCGGGAGCGACCGTCACCGTGACCAGTTGGAGCGTCCTCAGGTAGTCCGTTGTGACCAAGCCGGATTCTTTCGAGCGCTGTTAGGCCGAATGGCCTCAAGGAAATCCCTGCAGTGCCGAACAAGTAGGGGACAGCCGGAAACGCCCGGCACACCCGCACACATTGGAGAAACCATGATGGAGCGCATCCGTCGGGCGCGGCGCGATGAGGGCTTCACCCTCATCGAAGTCCTCGTCGTCATCTCGATCCTCGGCGTCCTCGCCGGTATCGTCGTCTTCGCCGTCGCCGGCATCACCGACCGCGGTAAGACCAGCGCGTGCTCGACCGACAAGGCGACTGTGCAGACCGCCATCCAGGCTTACTACGCCGTCAACAGCCAGTACCCGGCCAACACCGCAGCCATGGTGCCAGGCTTCCTGGCGCAGGCATCCACCGCGTACTCCAACTCGGGTGCCACGATCACGGCAATCGCCGGTAACACCAACGGCTGCAGCTGATCCTGCCCGCAGCGTGAAGCGTGAAAGGCCTCGGCTCTTGCCGGGGCCTTTCGCATGTCATTGCGGGTTGGCGATCTCAGTCGGGTAACTGGCGAAAGCGACGGCCACCTCGTAGGTGATCTTTCCGGCCGCCACCAATTCGGACAGTGACGACTCGAGGGTTTGCATGCCGTCCTTCTGGCCGGTGCTCACGACGTTGCGGATCTGCCGGGTCTTGCCCTCGCGGATCAGGTTGCGCACCGCGCTCGTGGCGACGAGCACCTCGTACGCCGCCACCCGGCCGCCGCCGATGCGTGGCAAGAGCCGCTGGTAGACGATGGCGGTCAGCGAGTTGGCCAGCTGCACGCGGATCTGCGTCTGCTGCTCCGGCGGGAACACATCGACGATCCGGTCGAGCGCCTGCGCCGTGTCGTTGGTGTGCAGTGTCGCGAAGACCAGGTGGCCGGTCTCCGCGACCGTCAGCGCGGTCTGAATCGTCTCGAGGTCGCGCATCTCGCCGATCAGCAACACGTCGGGGTCCTCGCGCAGAGCCGACCGCAGCGCCGTACCGAACGACTCGGTGTCCTCGCCGACCTGGCGCTGGTTGACGGCGGCGACCTTGTGCCGGTGCACGTACTCGATCGGGTCCTCGATGGTGAGGATGTGACACGGCCGGGTCGCGTTGATTTCGTTGATCATGCTGGCCAGCGTCGTCGACTTGCCCGACCCGGTCGGGCCGGTGACGAGAACGAGGCCCTGCGGCAGCGTGACGTAGCCGGCGAGGACTTCGGGCAGGCCGAGGTCGTCGAAACTGGGGAGTTCGTATCTGATCACCCGCAGCGCGACGGCCGACGTACCGCGCTGGATGAATGCACTCGCCCGGATCCTTGCCTGGTCGCGCCAGTTGAACGAGAAGTCGATCTCCCGGCGGCGTTCGAACTCCGACGCCTGCTTGTCGGTCATCAGCGCCTTGACATACCGGTCGGTGTCGCCGGGGCGCAGCGACGTGGCGTCGGGTATCCGCGCCAGCAGCCCGTCGACCCGGACCATCGGCGGCGTACCGACAGTCAGCAGTAGGTCGCTGCCCTTGCGGTCCCAGGCGTAGTTGAGGAAGCCGTCAATCTCGTCGAAGTCCTCGCTCATGCTCCGGCTCCCGGTCCCGAAATCGGATCCTGCCTGAGGATCTGTGTCTACCAGTGTGCTGGTTATGAGCGCGGCGCGCGGTGCGAAACAATCCCTCCGGCCCCCAGACCAGACTTCGAAGGGAATACTTGTGGCGGATCCAAAGGTCGCGATCATCTACGGCTCGCCGAGTGACCACGACGTCATGGCGCAAGCCGGCGCGATGCTCGACCGCTTCGGCGTCGCCTGGGACGAGATCTCCATCTCCGCGCACCGCGCCCCGCGCACGTTGCGCGACTGGCTCACCGACCTCGAGCCGCGCGGCATCGAGGTAGTCATCGCCGGCGCGGGCATGAGCGCCGCGCTTCCCGGTGTCGTCGCGGCGCACACCGCGCTGCCCGTCGTCGGCGTACCGATCAAGGGTGGCGCACTGGACGGCCTCGACGCGCTGCTGTCGATCTCGCAGATGCCGCCCGGCGTCCCGGTCGCCTGCGTCGGCCTCAACGGCGCGACCAACGCGGCAGTGCTCGCCGTCCAGATCCTGGCCGTCGGCGACCCTGACCTGCGCGCGAAGATGTGGAAGTTCAAGGACGACTTCGAGCAGGCGGCGGCCCGTCAGTGATCGGTCGCTACACGCTGCCGGAGATGGGCCGCGTCTGGTCCGAGGCGCACAAGTACGAGCTGTGGTGCCGGGTCGAGACGCTGGTGCTCGAGGCGCATGCCGCAGCGGGCGTCGTACCCGCGGATTGTGTCGAGCCGGTACGCCGGGCTGCACCGCCGACGCCCGAAGCGGTAGACGAGATCGAGCAGGTGACCCAGCATGACGTGATCGCGTTCCTGTCCGCCTGGGCCGACAACACCGAGCCGCGGAGTGCGGCGGCGTACGTCCACTTCGGGATGACCAGCTCGGACCTGCTCGACACCGCACTGGCGCTGCAGCTCACCGACGCGACTGACCTGCTGCTCGGCAAGCTCGACGTGCTCGTCGGGCACTTGCGCGACGTGGGTCTCGCACATCGCAATACGGTCAAGGTCGGCCGCACGCACGGGGTGCACGCCGAGCCCGACACCTTCGGCCACACCGTTGCCAACTTCGCCTTCGCGATGGCCCGCTCGCGCGACCGGCTGAGGCGTGCTCGGGGAGCCGTGGCGATCGCCAAGATCTCCGGCGCGGTCGGCACCTACTCCAACATCGATCCGGCGGTGGAGGCGCACCTGGCCGAGCAGCTCGGTTTAGCCATCGCCCCCGCGGCAACCCAGGTCGTCATCCGCGACGGCATTGCCGAATGGGTCAGCGCGCTGTCGATCGTGGCGACTGTCTGCGAGGCGATCGCCCTCGAGGTCAGGCACGGGCAACGCACCGAGGTGCGCGAGCTGCAGGAGCCGTTCGCCAAGGGGCAAAAGGGCTCGTCGGCCATGCCGCACAAGAAGAATCCGATCCTCTGCGAGCGCATCTGCGGACTCGCGCGCATCGTACGCGCGCAGATCGTGCCGGTGATGGAAGGTATTCCGCTGTGGCACGAGCGCGACATCTCGCACTCGAGCGTCGAGCGGGTCGCGCTGCCGGACGCGGCGATCGGCACCGACTACCTGCTGCACTTGACGACGCGACTCGTCACCGGCCTCGTTGTCGACGCCGAGCGGATGCGCGCCAACGTCGAGGCGACCGGCGGCCTGATCTACACCAGCGCCGTACTGCTCGAGCTGGTCGAGTCGGGACTGTCGCGCGAGGACGCCTACTCCGTCGTCCAACAGGCAGCGATGGAGACCTGGCAGTCCGGCACGCCGTTCCGCGAGACGCTGCGCAAGCACCCCCAAGCCGCTGCCATCGCTGACGAAAAGCTCGACGACGTCATGCGTCCCGACCGCTATCTCGCCAATCTCACGCCCGTTTTCGACCGCTTGGAGGCCCTGTCGTGATCACCGGTGTCGAGCACCTGCACAGCGGCAAGGTGCGTGATCTGTACGCCGTCGGCGACGACCAGCTGCTGCTCGTCGCGAGCGATCGAATCTCCGCGTTCGACGTCGTACTGCCGACGCCGATCCCGGACAAAGGGGCGGTGCTCACCGGACTGTCGCTCTGGTGGTTCGAGCAGCTCGCGGACATCCTGCCGCACCACGTTCTCGCGTCGAAGAGCGACGACTACCCGCCCGCACTCAAGGACCAGGGACCGGAGTTGCTCGGCCGTTCGATGCTGTGCAAGCGGCTGAAGATGGTCGAGGTCGAGTGTGTCGCGCGCGGCTATCTGACCGGTTCGGGCCTCAAGGAATACGCGCAGACCCGGACCGTCTGCGGCGTACCGCTGCCGGCCGGCCTCGTTGACGGCAGCCGGCTGCCCGAGCCCATCTTCACGCCGACGACCAAGGCTCCCGTCGGCGAACACGACATGCCGATGACGTACGACGAGGTTGTCGACAAGGTCGGCGCGGACCTTGCCGCGCAATTGCGCGACACAACCATCGCTGTCTATGCGCGTGGCGTCGAGCTCGCCGCGAAGTCTGGCATCATCCTCGCCGACACGAAGGTCGAGCTCGGGCACGATGCCGACGGCGTGCTGACCCTCGCCGACGAGGTGCTGACGCCGGACTCGTCGCGCTTCTGGCCGGCCGACACTTACGCACCCGGCCGCGCGCAGCCGTCGTTCGACAAGCAGTACGTGCGCGACTGGCTCAGCGCCAGCGGGTGGGACAAGACTCCGCCAGCGCCGGAGCTTCCGGCTGACGTAGTGACGCAGACGCGGGCGAAGTACGTCGAGGCGTACGAGCGGCTGACCGGCACATCCTTCGACGACTACCTCCAGGAGAGCTGACCCGTGGCGCGCGTCGTCGTCGATGTGACATTGAAGCCCGAGATCCTCGATCCGCAGGGGCAGGCGGTGCACAACGCACTGCCGTCATTGGGTTTCGCGGACGTACGCAGCGTGCGAGTCGGCAAGCACTTCGAGATCGAACTCGACGGTGTTGTCGACGACGCGCGGCTCGCCGACGTTCGCGCGATGGCGGAGAAGCTGCTGTACAACCCGGTGATCGAGGACTTCACCGTCCGGGCCGAATAGTGGATGGGCCGACCGCGACCGCCCAGGTCGGCCAGGGCCGCCGCCCGAACGTGCGCCGGCCGTGGCCGAAACTACCGCGCTGGTTCGTCGCCGGAATCGCAGTGGCGTCGCTCGCGATCGCCGGCGTCCTCGGCTATGCGGTCGTGCTGCTGGCGCGCGACCCGCAGCCGGTTACCGAGCGGCGTACACCGTCCGCCGAAGGTGTGTCGCACGACGTCGGCGACTTTCAGTTCCGAGACGTCGTGCAGTTGCCGGTCGACTGCGGGCCGGTATCCGGCCTGCGCGTTTCAGGAGCGACGCAAGAGGACGCTGAGTTGCTCGCCGACGTGGTCAAGGGGGTCTGCAAGAACATCCGCATCGTCGCCGCTCCAGCCGAGGACCGGCTGGTCGAGGCCGCTCGCGCCGGAACGGTCATCGGCTTCGCGCAGTTCGAACGGACCGGCGAGGACTCGACGTCCATCGCCGGCAGTCAGCCGCGGATCGCGGTCAACACGCGGTTCTCGGTTCGCGGCAAGTCGTTCAAGGGCTACCTGGCCGGCGTCGTCATTCATGAACTGACGCATTCGGGTGGCCCCGCCGGTCCGGTCAGTGCGGACGAGGAGTTCCTCGCCCGGTCCCTCGAGCACGAACTGTGCACGATCGTCCGGCCGCCCAACAGCGAGATCGGCCGCTCGTGCGGCGACGCGAAGGCCATCGTGGAACTCGGCCAGGAAGCTGCGATCGCGCAGCTCAAAACCGCCGGCGCGCAGGTGCTGTACTGCCAGGCCGATGTCTCATCTCGCGAAGATCATGCTGCGATGCTTTCAGATATCGAAAACACCTTCGGCAGACTCGATGTGCTGGTGAACAACGCCGG
>JBDSAK010000239.1:0-4964 GCA_039922195.1 Mycobacteriales bacterium | reverse complement strand
GCTCGAACCACGACAGCGCGGCCGTACGATGCCCATTATGCGACGTCCCACGCAAGCAATCCCGCTATGACCCATGCTGCTCGCCCGATCCCGGGAGCGGCGGCGGGTCGTCGATGGCTGCGGCCGGCGATCGGCGTAGCGGTTGGCATCGTTGCGCTGTTGGTGCTGCAACAGGTGCGCACTCCGGGCCAATCAACCGAGTTCGGTGGTCGCGGTCCTGCCCAGGCGTTACCAAACACGCAGCTGGCCTCTACCACGCTGCCCGAGCTCCAGGGGATGCTCGTCGGGCTCCGCGGTCGGGCGGTGGTGGTGAACATCTGGGCCTCCTGGTGTGGGCCGTGCCGGGCCGAGATGCCGCTGCTCCAACGAGCCGCGACGACGTACGGCGGCAAAGCTGTCATTCTTGGCGTGGCGTCGAAGGACAACGTCGGCGCCGCCAAAGCGTTCCTCGAAGACGTCGGTGTCGACTACCCGAATGTGTTCGACAGCACTGGGGACATCCGCCAGGCGATGGGCCTCCGGGGGTTCCCCACGACGTATTTCTTCAACGCTGATGGGCGCCTCGTAGCCACCGTGGTCGGCGGCATCAGCGAAGCCCGCCTTGCCGCCCAGCTCGACGAACTCACCTGATGCTCGACCAAGGCCTACTCCTGTCCATCGCCACGGTCGTCGGGGTTGCGTGGCTCGCAGCTCGCTGGGTGCCACCGCTGGTCCCTTCCGTCGCTCAAGGAGGAGCATGGAGTCCCGGCGACACGATAGATGTACTGCTCGGCGCCGCCATGGCGGGCGTGCTCGCGGGTCGGGTCGCTGCAGTGCTGCTCGATGACCCCGAATCACTGCGATCTCTGAGTGCATTTCTCATCATTCGCGGCGGGGTGGAGATGTGGCCGGGTGCCGTGGTCGCAGCGCTGGTCGCTGGCGTCAGTCTCCACCGCCGGAGCGCGCCGGTGCTCGGCGGCTTTGCAGCTCTCTCACCGGTGGTCCTCGTCGCCTATGCCGGCTTCGAAGCCACGTGTCTCGTGCGCGAAGGGTGTTACGGGCCGAGTTCTGCGCTGGGACTACGACCGGACGGCCTGGCCACGACGATGGTGCCCAGCGGCGTAATTGTCGCCATCGTGCTCGTGCTCGTTGCTGCGCATATCGCTCGCCACCCTTCGCAGCCGGATCTGATGCGCGTGGCCCTCGCAGTCACGGCTGTCGCAGCGAGCCGGAGCATCTCGTCAATTTGGCTGCCCCGCATCGGGGACCATCCGACCAGACAGCACCTCGGGTCCATCATGGTCGCGGTTCTCGGCTCCGTCGCGCTGCTCCTGAGCCGTGCAAGGAGCCGGCCGTCGGCCGCCCCGTGACCGACTCACTGCTTGGGCATCACTAGCATTGGCTGCACATCAGCGACGACGAAAGGAAAGTCGATGACAGCGAAGGACCCCGTATGCGGGATGAGCATCGAAGAGGCGGACGCGGTAGCGACAGCGGACCACGCAGGCACCACCTATTACTTCTGCAGCCAGGACTGCGCTGACGAGTTCAACAACGACCCGGCGTCGTACACGTCGTAGTGGTGGCGTTCGCGGCGTTCGCCGCCGTCGCTTCCGTCCTCGCGGCGACCACCGCCCTGGCTCTTGCCGGTCGGTGGCTCGCCGGGGCACGCACGCCGGACATCACGGTTCCCGAGCGGGTGCCGTTTGCCGGCGGGCTCCCGCCCGAGGTGCATGCCTGGAACAGATTTCACGCCCGCTACTACGTGATGGCGCTGCTGTTCCTGACGTTCGACATGGAGATGGTCTACATGTTTCCGTGGGCGGTCGTCTTCCGCTCGGAGGGCGTCGTCGCCGTTGCCGAGATCTTCGTTTTCATCTCGATCCTCGCGCTCGGCATTCTTTACGCCTGGCGTGAGCGTTCTCTCGGCTGGTCGTGACTCGCCGCCGGGCGCCGTGGCTCAGCCTGCTGGCGGCAGACGCCGATGTGCCGGTGTTCGTCGCGCGCGGTCTCGGTACGGCAGGTGCCGCGGCGCAGTTGCGGAGCGCACCGCGCCTACGAGTAGTCGACAGCCCGAGGGCCGCAACCGTGCTGCTGGTCGTCGGACAGATTCCCGACGCAATGCTTCCGGCATTGCGCCAGGTGCACGACCAGCTGGCCAGCCCGCGAGCAACAGTCTGGTGGACGGGCGGTGACGGTGACGCAATCGCCGCGTCCTGGCCACAGGCGGTCGTCGTCGACGCGACCGGTGACGTCGAGGCCGCGATCGTGGCGGCACACCGCGGACTTATCAGCGGAACCAAGCGCACCGAACCCCCGCTGCTCCCGGACGTCGACCCAGTCGAGTGGCGAGGGGTCGGGCCCTATGGGCACGGCGGCACCGGGATGACCGGCGGCGTACCGTTCGGCCGGCCGCTGGCAGGGCGCGGGGACGACCTGCGCGATGGGCTGAGCCTCGACGTCGTACCGGTCTGGGTGGGGCCGTTCTTCCCGCCGTTTCCCGCAGGACTCGCGCTGAAGGTCACGTTCGCGGGTGACGTCGTGCACGCCGTCGAAGTCGGCGCGTATCCCGACGCAGGTTCGCACGGGCTCGGCGGGCCCCTGCCCGATGACGTCGACTCCGCGTTCACCGACTTGGCCCGCGAGCCGGTCACCGTGGCAAGGCTTGAGCTGGCGCGCGCGCATCACCACCTGCGATGGCTGACCCTGCTGCTGCACCTGTATGGGCTGGACGCTCTCGGGCTGCGGGTCGCGGGCATGAACCGCGCCCTCACACCAGACCGCGCACCGGACGTCGTCGCGCTGGCGCGACGGCTCGACAAGCCGTGGGTGCTGAAGCGGTCGACCGCCGGTGTCGGCAGCATCGGCACCGAGGCGGCAGCGCAATGGGGCGGACCTATCGCGCGGGCCGCTGGCATCTCCGTCGACGCACGGACTGAACTTGCGGCGTACCGGGGACTGAACTTCACGCCGCTGGTCCACACCGCCGGCGACGCGCGGGACCGATGGCGTCAGCGGCTCGCCGAGACCGTCCAGTCACTCGAACTCGCGGGGCGGGCAGGTGACGCCACCCTCGAGCCTGGTACACAGACCGAACCACCTTCGCCGCCGCCGCCGGCCAAACTCGACACGCTACTTCCGAGCCTGCTCACCGGTGCGGAGTGGGGGGACGCCGTCGCCTCCGTCGTCAGCCTGGACCTCGACTTCGACGCCCACCTGAGCCGAGAGCCCGAGCCGGTCGCATGAATGCTGCTACCCCGCTGTGGGCCGCACTTCTGGGAGTCGGCATCGTGGTCATTGCCGGCTCATACCTGACCGCCGTCGCCGACCGTGTTATCGGGCAAGTCGTCGCACATCAGGGAATGCACTGGCGCACTGCGCTGATCGGGCCGGCTCGTTCGGCGGCCCTGTCAATGGTGCAAGGCCGCACCGTCACTGAGCGCTCCGATGCGCCCGCCTGGGCGCTCGCACCCGCGCTGTACCTCGCGCTTGCGGCGACCGCGCTATCGGTCGTCCCACTATCGCGAACCGCGGTCGGCGCCGACGTAGCCGCGGGCCTGGTGCTCTTCGGCGCCGCGCAAGCGCTCGCTACCATCCCCGTCTTCCTCAACGGCTGGTCATCGAACTCGATGCTTCCCGAGATCGGCGCATTCCGCTTCATCGCGCAGGCGTTGTCCTACGAGATGCCGAACCTGCTGGCGCTGCTTGCCGTCAGCGTGCCGGCGGCCTCGCTGCGAATCACCGACATCGTGATCTCGCAGCAGCACCTGTGGAACATCGTGCGGATCCCACTCGGGCTGCCGTTGTTCCTCTTCGCTTCCGCGGGGCTTGCGTTCTGGGGGCCGTTCAACCTGCCGGACGGTGCTGATCTCGCGGGCGGTACGGCCGCCGAGACCTCCGGCGTGCATCTGCTGATCTGGAAGGCCGGGCGCGCTTCAATGCTGGTGGCGACCGCGGCGATGGGCGCTGCCGCGTTCGTCGGCGGCTGGATCGGGCCGGTGCTGCCCGGGTGGGTCTGGATGCTGCTCAAGACGTCAGTGTTGCTGATCGCACTCGTGTCCACCCGGCACCTCGCCGGTCGGGTCCGCATCGAGCGCTACGTCGTCATTTGCTGGGCGGTGCTCATCCCGTTGGCGCTGCTCAACGTCGTGATAGCCGCGGTGGTCTCCCTGTGACCTCCTCGCCGCTGGCTATCGACATCGCCTTCTGGATCTTTGGCATCGCCAGCGTCGTGACCGGCTGGCTTGTCTTCCGAGTCGACTCGATGGTGCGCGCGTCATTCCTGTTGCTCGCGTCCTTCGTCAACGTCGGGATAGTTCTCCTGCTGCTCCGGGCGGAGTACCTGTCGCTGATTCTGATCATGATGATGTCCGGTGAGATGGCCATCATGGCGATCTTCATGGTCATGTTCATGATGAATCCGGCCGGACTCAACCCCATGACCATGGTGCACCAGCACCGCGCTTCCATCGCCGCCGGCCTCGCGGCGTTCGCCGTACTCGGCGGAGTCGGAGTGTTCTCGCACTTTCCGAGTCGCCCAGCGCCCGCGACCGACGTGACCGCGGCCCTCGGCAAGGAGCTACTTGGCGGTTCGATGCTGGTTTTCGAGTCGGCCGGCGTCGCGCTGCTCGCGACGATGATCGCCGCGATCGCGCTGGCCAGCGATCGGGGCCGGTACGGCGCCGCCGACGAAGGGTCCACCGAACCGGTACCCGACCCCACGCATCCCACCGTGGCACCCGCGGCCGGGGCCGCGGCCTCAGAACCGGAACCGTCAGAGCACGAGGGCCATGCCGGCATGGGCGGTATGGACGGCATGGAGCAGGGAGCTACACCGTGACCCTGCAGGGCGCCCTGCTCATCGCGGCCGCGCTCTTTGGCGTCGGTTTGTACGGCGTCCTGTCGCAGCAATCGTTCGTCATGATCATGATGGGCCTCGAACTCATGGTGAACGCCGCACTGCTCGCGACCGTCGCGCTGTGGCT
>JBDSAK010000238.1:0-6546 GCA_039922195.1 Mycobacteriales bacterium | reverse complement strand
CGCGCCGCGCGCTCACCCCAAAGTGATCACTTTGACAAAGGCAGACCTGGAATCGCCGCGTGGCGCCAGCTCGCACTTTGTCAAAGTGATCGAGTGTGGGCTCGCGTCGCGAGCGGGGGTGCGGGAGGCTGCACGGGTGACCTCGCCGATGCCCGTGCGCCCGCGCAACGATCTGGCCCAGTACGACGACCTGGCCGACGAGTGGTGGGACCCGCGCGGCAAGTTCGCGGCTTTGCACTGGTTGGCCAAGGCGCGCGGCTCCTTGATTCCGCCCGCGCCGGCCGACGGCGCCGTCCTGATCGACCTGGCCTGCGGTGGCGGGCTCACCGCTCCGCACGTCCCCTCGGGATACGTGCACATTGGGGTCGACCTCATGGATAGCGCGTTGCGGGAAGCACGGGGGCACGGCGTCGTACCGGTCCGCGCCGATGTCACTCGTTTGCCGGTACGCCGCGCCGTCGCGGATGTCGTCGTCGCCGGCGAGATCTTCGAACACGTACGGGACCTGCCGCGCCTGATCGCCGAGATCGCCCGCGTCCTGAAGCCGGGCGGCAAGCTGATCTGCGACACGGTCAGCAGCGGGCTGCCGGCGTACGTCGCGATCGTCCTGATCGGCGAGCGGCTGGCGGGCGGTCCGCCGCCACGTATCCACGACCGGAGGCTCTTCGTATCCGCGGACCGGTTGCGGCTGCTCTGTGACCACGTCGGGATCGATCTCGCCACGCGCGGGCTTCGTCCCTCGGCGCGCGACTACCTGCGCTGGCGTAGGGGAGAACTGGACGCGGTACGGATGAAGCCGACTGGTTCGAGCGCGGTCGTCTACCAGGGCGTCGGGACCAAGCGCCGGTGACCGATCCCGTGGCACTGGCCCGCGACCTTGCGCCGGCGATGTCCGAGCGAGCGGCGGCGTACGACCGCGACGGAGCTTTCCCCGCGGACGACTTCGCCGATCTCCGCAAGGCTGGGCTGTTCGGGCTGATGGTGCCGACCGCGCTCGGAGGGCTGGGTGCGACGTTCGGCGACTATCTCCCGGTCGCGCGCGAACTCGCCCGTGGCAACGGCGCGACCGCGCTCATCTTCAACATGCACGCGTCGGTGACCGGCGCGCTGGCCGGCATCCCCGACGACGTCGCGCGAGCACTCGGCGCAGGGGATGCATTCTTCGAGCATCGCGATGCGGTGCTCCGCCGGGCCGCCGAGGGCGCTTTCTTCGCTGTCGCGATGAGCGAACGAGGTGCCGGCTCTCGGCTCTCAGCGATGACGACGGCGTACGAGCGCGAAGGCGACGGGTGGCGGATCCGCGGCCACAAGAGCTTCTGCTCCGGCGCGGGCCACGCGCAGGCTTACCTCGTCGCCGCGCGCAACGGCGACAAGGTCTCGCAGTTCCTGGTGCCCGCCGGCGACGGCGTCGTTGTCGAGCCGACCTGGGATTCGCTCGGCATGCGCGCGACCTCCAGCCACGACATCCACTTCGACACGCTCGCGCCGCACGACGCGCTGCTCGGCGGCGTTGAAGGCATGGCGGTCACGCTCGCGCAGTACATGCCGCAGTGGATCGTCGCCAGCTACGCGGCGGTGTACGCCGGCGTCGCGCAGGCCGCGATCGACGCCGCGGTGTCCTACCTGGAGAAGCGGGACGGCGTACGCCGGTTGCCGGCCGTGCGGGCCCGGATCGGCCGAGCCGACGCGCGGGTCGCCGCGACGTGGTTGGTCGTCGAGCGAGCGGGCAGGTTGGTCGACGAGCAGCCCGCGACCCCGGAGGCCAACCGCTGGGTCTACCGCGCCAAGCTGCTGGCAGGGGAGACCGCGATGGAGGTGGCGGCGAGCATGCTCGAGGCGTGCGGCACCGGCGCGAGCCGTCGCGGCGAGCCGCTCGAGCGCATCTTCCGCGATGCGCGCTGCGGTTCGTTGCAACCGGCGACGAGCGACGTGTGCGCCGACTGGCTCGGCCTCGACGCGCAGGGCCTGGACGCCGACGATGCGGAGGTCGCGCGGTGGTAGCGACCTTCGGTCGGATCGGCCTCGCCGTGCCGCCGCGCAAGACCCAAAAGTCGTTGTGGGACGGCTACTTCGCGGCCGCGTACGCCGGCAGCCGGGTCGCGCCGCACGCGTGGGCCGGGTCCGGCGTACAGACCCGACACGGCGTCGTCGACCCGACCGTCGAGGACGTGTCGTCGTGGTCGACCGCGCAGCGCATGCAGCGGTACGTCGCCGAAGCGCTCCCGCTCGGCAAGGACGCGGTCGCCAGCGCCCTCGACTCGGCGGGAGTCGCGGCGAGCGACGTCGGTTTCTTCGCCGTTGTCTCGTGCACCGGCTACGCGACGCCCGGCCTGGACATCCTGCTGGCCCGCGACCTGGGGATGCCGACCTCGACGCAACGCTTGATGGTCGGCCACATGGGCTGCTACGCAGCGATTCCGGCGCTCGCCATGGTGAGCGACGCCGCCAGCGCGCGCGGCCTGACCGGCGTACTGCTGTGCGTCGAGCTGGTCAGCCTGCATGCGCAACCGCCGACCAATGACACCGAGCAGATCGTCAGCCACGCGCTCTTCTCGGACGCCGCGGCGGCGGTGGTCTGCCGGCCGGGACCGGGCCTGCGCCTGGTCGACATCGCCGCGTCGACCGACACCGGTCACATCGAGAAGATGACCTGGGACGTCACCGATCTCGGTTTCCGGATGGGCCTGTCGTCGCAGGTACCCGACGTCCTCGCGGGGCAGGTCGGGCCGCTCGTCGACGACCTGCTCGGCCGCAACCGCCTGGCGCGTGGCGATGTCTCGGGCTGGGCCGTCCACCCCGGTGGCCCGCGCATCCTCGACGTGGTCGGCGACCGGCTCGGGCTCGCCAGCGGCGACCTCGATGCGGCCCGCGACACCTTGCGTGACCACGGCAACTGCTCGTCTCCCACGGTGCTGATGGTGATGGACGAGCTGGCGCGCCGCCGTACGCCGACTGGGGGAGACACGATCCTCGCGATGGCTTTCGGGCCTGGCCTGACCCTGTACGCCGCCCTGCTCCGCTGGGAGAACTGAGCCGGATCGCGTGGCGACCGACCCGAGTTGTCCGCCGCTGGGGGAGAATACGTAGGTGAATCTCTACCGCGACGAGGCGATCGTGCTGCGCACCCAGAAGCTGGGTGAAGCGGACCGCATCATCACGATGCTGACCCGCCGGCACGGCAAGGTGCGCGCGGTCGGCAAGGGCGTCCGGCGTACCAAGAGCAAGTTCGGGTCGTCGCTCGAACCGTTCACGCACATCGACCTGCAGTGCTACCTCGGCCGCGAGCTCGACATCGTGACGCAGGCGCAGATCCTCGTCTCCTACAACGCGGTGACCGGGTCGTATCCGCACTACACCGCGGCGACCGCGATGCTCGAGACCGCCGACCGGTTCACCGAGGAGCGCGAGCCGGCGCTGCGCGTCTTCCTGCTGCTCTCCGGCGGGCTCAAGGCGCTGCACGCCGGCGATCACGACCCGTCGATGGTGCTCGACGCTTTCGTCCTGCGCACCCTCGCGATCAGCGGCTACGCACCCGGGCTCGACGACTGCGCCCGCTGCGGTGTCGCCGGGCCGCACCTGAGCTTCCACATCCCCTCCGGCGGCACGGTCTGCGGCGACTGCCGGCCGCCCGGGTGCGCGTCGCCGGCACCGGGCTCGATCGCGCTGATGAGTGCGCTGCTCGACGGCGACTGGGCGGTTGCCGACGCCTCCGAGCGCCGCGACCAGCGCGAGGCGTCCGGCCTCGTCAGCGCCTACCTCGAGTGGCACCTCGACCGCCGGCTGCGTTCGCTGCAGCTGGTCGAGCGCTGATGGTCGAGCGCTGATGGCGCGACGCACTCTTAGCGGCCGGCCGCGCGGCGTCGTACCTCGATCCCCGGCGCCGCATCCGTCGGGCGCGCGTCCGCCCGACATCGATCCGAAGCTGGTGCCGAAACACATCGCACTTGTCATGGACGGCAACGGGCGCTGGGCGAAGCAGCGCGGACTGCCGCGCACCAAGGGACACGAGGCCGGCGAGCACTCGCTGTTCGACTGCGTCGAAGGCGCGATCGAGATCGGCGTGAAGTGGCTGTCGGCGTATGCGTTCTCGACGGAAAACTGGAAACGCTCGCCCGAGGAAGTCCGCTTCCTCATGGGTTTCAACGAAGACGTGCTGGTACGCCGCCGCGACGAGATGCACACGCTCGGCGTGCGCGTGCGCTGGGCGGGACAGCGCAAACGCCTGTGGCGCAACGTGATTCGGCAGCTCGAGGAAGCCGAGGAACTGACCAAGTACAACACCGGACTGACCCTCACGATGTGCGTCAACTACGGCGGCCGGGCCGAAATAGCCGACGCCACCAGCAGAATCGCGCAGGACGTGGCCGCAGGCCGGCTCGATCCGGGCAAGGTCAGCGAGAAGACGATCGCGCGCTATCTCGACGAGCCCGACATGCCCGACGTCGACCTGTTCATCCGCACATCGGGGGAGCAGCGCATCAGCAACTTCCTGCTGTGGCAGTCGGCGTACGCCGAACTCGCCTTCGTCGACACGCTCTGGCCCGACTTCGACCGGCGCGAGCTGTGGAAGGTGATCGAGTTGTATGCATCACGCGACCGTCGCTACGGCGGCGTCGACCCGTCGATGGACGCCGTATGACCTGGCTGCAGCACGTCAACGTCGTGGTCGCGCCGGGTGCGACCGCGCCGACGTCGGAGTTCTACCAGCGAGTCTTCGGTCTGGTGGAAATCCCCAAGTCGCCGAACGCCGGATCGCCGTTGGGTGCGTGGCTGCAACTCGACGGCGGGCAACAGATCCACATCTCCGAACGCGAAGGCGAGCCGCATGCCGATGCGCACTTCGCCGTCGTCGTGCACGACTTCGACGCCGTACTGCGGCGGATTGCCGACGCCGGTGCGACGTGGCAGGACCAGGCGGAGATCTTCGGCGGTCGCCGCGGCTTCACCCGTGACCCTGCCGGCAACCGCATCGAGGTTCTCGAAGCGACGGGCGACTTAGCCGGCTGACTCGGGTGGCCACGCGCCCCGAGCGTAATGACCGCCGAAGTCACCGCTGCAGAGTCCTTCGATCGCCTTCTTTATCCCGCGGACACAGGCGGTCGACTAGCCGCCGGTACTTCCGGTGACACGCTCGAGTTCGGCTCGCATGGCTTCGGGCGAGGTCGGGTGGCCGGTCCACAGTCTGAAGCACTCGGCCGCCAGTCGCGCCAGCATCTCCAGCCCGTCAAGCGTTCGATGGCCGGCGGCGGTTGCCCGTCGCAGAAAAGCCGTGTCGGCACTCTCCGGGTTCAGGTCGGCCACTACCGTGCTGGCGGCTAGACCTTCCAGGCGAACTGGCACCAGGTCGGGCTGATCGGCAGTCCGCCCCATCCCGAGCGGCGTGCAGTTGACCAGCAGGTCGCAGGCTGGGGGCGTGAATTCCCCGGTCCAGGTGGTCGCCTCAGCCGAAACCGACGTCCGCTGCTCGAGCCGCGCTACCAGGGTGGCTGCTCGTTCGGGGCTCCGGTTGGCAACGACGATCCGCTTCGCGCCGGCCACGGCCAGCTCGACCGCGGCAGCCTGCGCCGCCCCACCGGCCCCGACGAGCACCACCGTGAGCCCGCTCGGGTCGAGCCCACTATGCCGAACCGCAGAGATGAATCCGGCGCCGTCCGTGTTCGAACCGATGAGACTGCCGCCCTCGCGGCGCACGGTGTTGACCGCGCCGATGATCTCGGCCGTGCGATCTAGGCGATCCACCAGGGGGACGACAGCGACCTTGTGCGGAACCGTGAGGTTCAGACCTGAAAACTCCAATGTGCGGGCTGCGGTCATCGCTTCGGGCAACGTCTCGCGGGACACCCGGATGTCGAGGTAACGCCAGTCCAGGCCAGCGGACTCGAATGCGGCGTTCAGGATGGCGGATGTCGGGTTGCCGGCCACCGGATCCCCGAACAGCGCGACGTATTGCGTCATGGCTGAGAGGGGAAGTCGACGCCCGATATCAGCACCACGTTGGCGTACGGAGTGCACTCCCCAGTCCGCACGACAGCTCTGGCCCGAGTGCTCCGGCGCTTGAGCTCGTCATGAGTCAGTTGCTCACCTCGAGCATTCGGAAATAGCGCCTCGACCTGCTTCGAGACAAGCGGGCCGGCTTCCGAGGCGGTCACGAAAGCTTCGACGACCAGCTCGCCGGCCAGGACTTCGAGGACATCTGCGAACGACGGAGCTCCGGGACGATATGCGAGGTCGACTCGATCGACGTTCGGCGGAATGGGAAATCCCGCATCACACACGATGAGCTCGTCGAGGTGACCCATGCTGCCCACCACCTGCAACAACTGCGGGTGGAGTAGTCCGCCACGCTTCACGGCGTGCCCCATTCATGCGGATCCGACAATCCGAGCAGCGTACCCGGCTATGCCTGCAAGGTGGCGAGGGCAGCACGGTCAGGACATTGTTCTCGGCGCGGTGATCGTCGCGGGGCGGCGCTGGCCAACTGGTTGGGGCAGTATCGGCTGACCGCACGTTGATCGCGTCGTCTGGTGCCGCCTCGGCATTTCACCA